>CAZSVY010000153.1:0-14734 GCA_964610495.1 uncultured Methanosarcinales archaeon | reverse complement strand
CTTAAAAAGAATAAAAGTATTCTAAATTTGCTAAAGTGAACTACCGCTTGGCTAAAGACCTGGGGATTTTACGCTTCTTCCTATAAATAACGTAAATGTTCTGGATTTGCGTTTATTAAAAGCGAAAAAGAAGAAAAATTCGTTTTATGAAAATCAGTCTGTCAAATCGAAATGTTTCCAGGCTTCTTCAATACGCATAGCGCGCATCCCCAGTTTTCTTGCAGGTAATATCTCGTTTTCGTAAGAGTCTCCGATTGACATGACACAGTTGGGTTCGAGTTCAAGGCCCATCTTTTTGAGCGCAGACATAAAAAGTCTGAGGTCTGGTTTCTTGTACCCAACATCCGATGAGAAGATAACAAAGTCGAAGTAATCGTAGAGCCCTAGAAACCGCAGTTCCAGTTCGGAAAAAACTCTCTGTCCGTTAGAGATTATGCACTTTGGAATGTTAATGCACTGTTCTATTAATTCTATGCTTTGAGGAAATGGGCGAAGTTTCTGGATAGAAGCTACCCGAAAGACTCTTGAAGTTTCAACTCCAAGATGTTTCTCATCGATTTTCCAGACCGAATTTTCCCTGCAGATCTCGGCAAAGATTTCTTCTACCCTGACTTCAGGATATATTTCCCTGGAATCTTCCATTCTTTCCTTTACTTTAAACATATAAGTGTCCCACAATTTTTCTGGCTTTATTTTTACCCCCTGGTAGGCAAGCCACCTGCTTACAACCTCATATGTTTCCAACCTGTGTTCATCAGTGTCGATATCTATGAGGGTCTGATAACAGTCAAAAATAACTCCTTTTATCTGGCAGCTCTCAAACACCTCTTCCCCTTTTCCGGCAAGATCACTTGGAAGTGTAACTTCATCTTCACCTGCCTCAGATTCATATTTTTCAGAAATACTCTTACCTCCCCATATCCCAGTTAATCAATTGCTTTTAAACACTCACGTGCTTCTTTAATCAAATAATCTCTATAGTTGTCCTTATGCAGCCTGGCCGAGCGGAGGAGTCCTATGCTCATGAAGAAAGGCAAAACTCCGGTAATATATTTAAAATCCTTTTCATCGCTGCTGTACTCCCAGAGAAAGTTCCCTATATACGGTTCGGCTTTCCAGCCACCTCCTTTGTGCAGTTCGAACTCATTTTTAAGTTCTGCAGTGAGAATTCCCAGATCCCTAACAGGATGGGCCTGGAGCCAGGAACTTTCAAAGTCGAGGGCATAGGGTTTACCTTTGCAAAAAATATAATTAGAGGGAGTGACATCCCTGTGAACCATGCAACCGTGCTCCCTGTTCAGCAGGGGACTGTACCACCATTGTCCGAGCAGTTTATTAAAACTCTCTCTGGTGTCGTGATCCAGTTTCAGATGGTCCAGCACGTCATGGTAATTTCTGAATTCGTTCTCCTTATTATAGGAAGATTTTGTATTCTCATGGAGTTGCCGGAGCATGTGTGCAACTGCAGCAAGCTTCTCATAAAGTCTTTCTTCATGGTTGAAGTACCAGGCCAGAGATTTTCCAGGTATGTGTTCGGTTACAAGGACGCAATTGAACTTCTTATTGACCGCAAGAGGCTTTGCAACATTTATTACGGAGGCAGCCTTTCTAAGGTTCCGGTATTCATTCATCATGCCCTTATGAGGGTTATAATCTTTCAGCCTGCCGGTAGGTTCGGCAAAAAACTTTGCTATTACGCTGAAGTTTTCACCTCTGAACTGATACCTGCAGACAGTGTGGGAGGAATTGTATTTAAAAACGTTAACAGAACATTTTTTATTCAGGAGCCTGTGCCCGACAACTTCTTCAACAAGCCAGTCTCTGAAAGGGTCTCCAGGGCTTAAAGTATTAACATGGCGAGATGCCACCTTAAATTACCCCCACTTTTCCGGAAATACTTCCCAAGTTGTATATTTTCCCCACAGTATACTCTCATCTCAAGGTTAATTTTGTGATAAAGCAGCTGCCAGTTTTACGTTTTGATTCTGGAATGCTGGCAACAGTATACTATAGTTTGGATATATTATATTGTTATTGGTGTTTAACTGTAAGGGGCTTATTCCTCTCTCTCAAGTTCAGGCCCCCCGATATCAGCCGTGTTATTGTATCCTCTTTCCTCCCAGTATCCCCTGTAAGGCGAGTCGCTGAGTTCGATTCTTACGATCCATTTCGCCCATTTGTACCCGTATTTGTTTTCGGCTACGAGCTGAAGAGGAAAACCTCGATCAGGGGGCAGGGTTACATCGTTGAGCCTGTATGCGAGGATAATATCGTTTTCTAACAGGTAATCCTTATCAAGAGAGGTAGAGTACCCATCCGCGCTGTAAAAAATAACAGTAGTCACATTTTCCATAGCTCCGGCTTTTTCAAAAAGATCCTCAATTCTTACTCCTGTCCATTTCGCAGTAAAGCTCCAGCCTTCCACGCAGTTCAGATCCACAACTTTCGAAGTCCGAGGCAATCCGGTTATTTCTTCATAAGTAAGGTTTAAAGGATTTTCTACCAGCCCGTCAACCTGCAGCCTGTAGCTTTCCCTGTCAATATACTGAGTTCCCCTTATGGCGTTGTTTCGCTGCTGTGCGATTGGAGTTAACGATTTCCCCTCGTAGGAGAGATTTTCAGTCTCGTTGTCATAGGTCCCTGGCTCTTCCCTTTCCGAAATACAACCCGAAGTAATTGAAAAAGCCACTGAAATAATCAGGAACAAAGAAATTAGCTTCATGTATTTATTCCGCCCCCTGAGCCCTTCTCCTGTTATAAAGTCATTTTATTATATTCTATAGGTCATTTTATTATATTCTTGTTATTTTTCTTGAAAATATAAGATCAGTGGATAAATGAGTGTTTAAAAAGCACATATTAAAGTCCTGGTCAGGATAAAAAGATAATTCGTAAAGTGAAAAATAATAAAGGAATAGGTGGCAAGCAAATAAAGAGATAAACCGAAAATAAAGAAACAAACCAAAAATAAAGAGACAAACCGAAAATAAAGAAATAAACAGAGAATAAAGAAATAAACCGAAAGAAAAGAAAAAACAAAATTAAAAATACTTATAAAAATACTGATAAAACCTGAAGAAATTTCAGGCCTCATCGTATCCGATTTCTTCTTTTGTAAGGTAGCATGCAGGGTCATCTGCCCAGACATTCCCGTATACAGCTTCGGCCCGCACCCTGAAATTCCCATTGCAAACATCGAACCATTTGCACTTCGCACAGCGATCAGCATTAGCCTGGATAAGGGGTTTCCGGTTTTTGAGCCCGGCCATGAGTTCATCGCTCAGGTCATTCCAGATTTCACTGAATGGGCGTTCCCGCACATTCCCAAAGGAATAGTGTCTCCAGAACTGGTCAGCATGTACCGAACCGTCCCAGGATACGCATCCTATACCTATTCCTGAGGAATTGCCCTGGTTCATGGAAAGGAGTTCAAATACCTCGGCAGCCCTTTCCGGATTTTCTTTGAGGAGTTTAATGTACAGGTAGGGACCGTCGCAGTGGTTGTCCACGGTCAGGACTTCGGCAGGAAAACCTTTCTCGTGCAGCCTTTTTGTTCTATCGAGTATCAGGTCTACAGCCTGCCTGGATTCCTCGAGGGAAAGGTCTTCGCTCACCATTTCCGAACCCCGGCCTGCGTAAACCAGATGATAGAAACATATTCGTGGAATTTTTTCTTCTTCAAGCAGGTCAAAGATTGCAGGAATATCCCTGACGTTTTGCTTGTTGATGGTAAAACGCAGGCCCACCTTTATGCCTTCTTCCTGGCAATTGTGAAGACCCCTGAGCGCCGCATCGAATGCTCCCCTCATCCCCCTGAATTTGTCATTTGTCTCTCTTGTTCCATCCAGGGAAACTCCTACGTAAGAAAGCCCGACGTCCTTTAGCTTTTTTGCCATATTCCGGTCTATCAGCGTCCCGTTTGTGGAAATCACGGCCCTCATCCCTTTTTTACGGGCATAGGCCGCCAGTTCAGGCAGGTCTTTTCTCAGGGTTGGTTCCCCTCCGGAAAAAAGAATTACCGGACTTCCGAAACTTGCAAGGTCATCGATAAGAGCTTTGCCTTCTTCGGTCGAAAGCTCGTTTTCAAATTCGATATCCTTTGCCTGGGCATAACAATGGACGCACTTCAGGTTGCAGCGGCGGGTCATGTTCCAGACCACGACTGGCTTTTTATCTTTTGAAAACTGCAGCAGGTGAGAGGGAAGCCTCTTTGATTCCCTTCCATAGCGAAGGGCATCGGAAGGTTCCACAGTTCCGCAGTAAAGTTTTGAAATGCCTATCATGTCGATCCTTCAAAATCTCAAACCTGGTTCTTTATAGCCTTTAAAAGTGCTTCAAAAGTGAACTCGTCGGGAATTACGTTTGTGTTAACTCCATACTTCTTCAGGGTATTTCCTGTAGGCGTTCCTATAGCTCCTACCACGGCCCTGTTAAGAGTCTCTTTTACGGTTTCTTCTGCTCCCAGCCCTTTCGCATGCTTCATAAAGCCTTTAACCATCATCGAGCTTGTAAAAGCAAAAGCATCCACTTCCCCTGCAAGCGTGCGCTCGATCAGCTCTTTCTGAATTGTCCCTTCTGGAATGCTGAGAGTGTACACATGGGTCTCATAAACCGTAGCTCCGCACTTTTCGAGCCCTTCTATTAAGACTTTAGCCCCAAACGCGCTCCTCGCAAGGTCAACTGTTTTTCCTTTTACCTCAGGGCAAAGAGCTTCTACAATTCCTTCTGAACTATAATCTGCTGGCAGGAAAGAGTTGTCAATTCCTATTTTTATAAGTTCCTTTTCCGTATTAGGCCCGATTGCGATTACCCTGGTTTTTTTAAGTGCCGTAATAAAATTTTCCTTTTCGGCTTCAGAAAGCTTGTCGAGGGTAAAGATTATCCCGTTTGCACTGGTAAAGACCACGTAGTCAGAAACTCCGGCAAGGACTCTCTGTAAAAAGGGCTCAAAACTCTCATCTTTTACGCCTTCAAGCTTTATCATAGGGGCATATATCGGCTTAAAGCCGTAGTCCCTGGCAAGGGCCTCGGACTTTTCCCTGTAGCTTTCCGGTCTCATAATTGCGAGGACCGGTATTTTTGTCTTCTCCTGTTCTCCTGTCATATCCTGATCCCTTCGCGTCTGTTAAAACTCCATCCCTGTGCGCTGTTCTCCAAGGACCTCATGAAGTTTGACCACGTCTCCTATAACTGTAATGGCAGGAGCCTTCACTTTACGTTCCTTTGCAAGTTCTGCGATGTTTGCAAGGGTTCCTACAGTAACTCTCTGGTCAGTTCTGGTCCCTCTCTCAATGACTGCAACAGGGGTGTCAGGAGCTTTACCATGCTTTATTAGCTCTTCTGCATTCCGGCCGAGCATTTTCACGCCCATAAGGATTACAATTGTTCCCCCGAATTTTGCCAGGGTTTCCCAGTCAAGCCAGCTCTCCGGCTTTGTGGGATCTTCGTGCCCGGTTATGAAAGTGACCATCGAGGTGCTTTCCCTGTGGGTTACCGGAATTCCGGCATAAGCAGGCACTGCAATTGCAGACGTGATCCCTGGCACGACTTCAAACTCAATGCCCTCGGCTGCAAGTACCTCGGCTTCTTCTCCTCCTCTCCCGAATACATAGGGATCGCCTCCTTTAAGCCTTACCACCATCTTTCCTTCTTTTGCCTTCTGCACAAGCACCTCATTAATTTCAGCCTGGGTCATGGTGTGGTTGCCGGCATATTTCCCGACATCGATTTTTTCCGCATTTTCAGGCATTGAGTCCAGAATAGCTTTTCCAGGAAGCTGGTCATAGATAATTACTTCAGCACTGTCAATCAGACGGCGGGCTTTCAGGGTAAGAAGCTCAGGGTCTCCGGGACCCGAACCTACAAGATAAACTTTTCCGTAATTTCCTGACATGTGACGACGGTTCCTTTATGGTTTTTGGATAGAAATGCGCAATCTGAAGAAGGTTAACGAGTTTTTAGAATATATAATATCCTGAAAATTAAGGCAGTAATTTCTGAAAATTCAGACCGAATTAATGTATTTTGTTTTTCTTCTTAAACAGAACCATTTCATTTTTTCCTTGACTTAAAAGCTTCATCCATCCTTATCTCTGTGACGAAAAAGTCAAAATTCGGAAAGTCACATCAGAATCATTTTTTAGAAATTGAATTTCCAAAACTATATTGATTCTTGAATTTAATTCTACATTAAACATTCATTTAACTCTACATTAAAGCTACTTCGTTACAATTAACAGCTATTGTTTTTTACTGGTGGTGTCCCTTTCAATAAAAAAATTTCAAAAAATAAAATACGGATTACTTTTTCCTAATTTCTAAACAGGTGCGGAGGTGAGTAATTTGCAGAATAAATTTGCGTTTCTGCCGCTTCATAAGCTTGGAGCCAGGGAGGATAAACACAATTCCGGAGTTATTAGCTTCGGGCTCTTTTTACCGGGAGTGTCGGCAGATGAAGGCAATAAGCTATGGGTGAGGGTAATTCATGAAAAGGATCAGTTCCTTCAGGATATACTGCCTATGAAATTTGAAATGGAGCATTCAGAGGACTTAGAATATGGAGATTACTGGTCTGCAACAATAAATATCGTATCCGGAGATAAGCCAGAACCCTATTCTGCCTGGGGAACTCCAGGAAAGTATGTCTATCGATATTGTCTCGAAAACCCGGATAAACATAGTTCCATTGACTGGATTATCGATCCTTTTGCAAGAGAGTTTGGAGTCGGCAAGTTATCCGCATTCACGCTCGGGTACGAACACTACGAATGGGACAAACACGAACTGGTATGGAAGATACCTTCGATAAATGATATTATTCTGTATGAATTGATGATAAATGAGTTTGCGGATGATATACAGGGGGCAACTGATCAACTGGGTTATCTGGCAGACCTTGGGGTAAACTGCATAGAACTGATGCCTCTTTCCAATGTTGAGAAACGAGTGGACTGGGGATTTATGCCAATCGGCTATTTTGGCGTGGATGAGCGCTTCGGAAACAGAAAAGATATGCAAAAATTAATCGATCTGGCTCACCAGAAAGACATCGCAGTTATAGTTGACTCTGTCTATGCGCACACGAGTCACCTTTTCCCTTATTTCTATGTTTATAATGAACTTGGCTGGTGTATGGATAAAAATCCTTTCATGGGCCCTTTTGCTGAAGATGCATTTGGAATGAGTACGGACTTCAACCGCAAATTTACCAGGGATTTCTTTTTGACAGTTAACCATCACTGGCTCGACTCTTATCATGTAGATGGTTTCAGGTATGATTACGTGCCAGGATACTGGCTTGAGAATTCGGAAAACGGCTATGCGAAACTCGTACAGGAGACTTACGAGCTGGTCAAAGAAAAAAAGGGCTCTTCCGACCATTGGCAGCGATTTTTCAATGAAGGCTCCGTAAACCTTATCCAGTGCGCAGAGCAACTGCAAAAACCTGTAGATATTCTGAAAAAAACTTTCAGTAACTGTACCTGGCAAAACGGAACTCTGAATGCGGCCAGGGAAGCAGCCGGAAATCCCGATCAATTGACCAGCCTGGGCTTCCTCTTCGGGCTCTCAGGTTATCCTGCAGAAGTTCAGAACAACGGCGATAGTATCCGAAAAACTGCCCTCCAGTATCTGGAAAATCATGATCACTCCCGTTTTGTCTGTAACTTTGGAACAGTTGTCAGTGATAATGAACTTCTGAAGGAAGGTGACCGTACGCTCTGGTACAGAGTCCAGCCCTATCTGATAGGCCTGTTTACAGCAAAAGGAATCCCCATGCTATGGCAGGGGCAGGAGTTTGGAGAGAACTACTTCCTTCCTCAGGAGGGGTGGGGAAGAGTGCTTTTGTACAGACCTGTACGCTGGGAATACTTCTATACTTCTGAAGGCAGGTCGCTGATTCAGCTCGTCAGAAAACTCGTCAAGCTTCGGAGAAATAACCCTCAGTTTTCCAGGGGAGAACATTTCTTTTATAACGATTTTGTCCTCTATCAGTCCCGGAATATTATGCTGTTTTCCCGGAATTACGAAGGAGTTTTTAGCCTGGTAGCTTTAAACTTCGGAATTCGTGATCAGGTAGTGCCTTTCACATTTCCGTTTAGTGGCAATTACCTGGAAGAGCTTCACGGACTGGAAAATTTAATGGGGGTTTCTGCAAGCAGGGAAGTCCAGCTTAATATTCCAGGCAATTACGGGAGAATTTGGACGGTGGAAACCCAATAAATACGCTAATATAGAGATATTTCTGAAGGCGGGGTTTCAGCTTAAAAAGCTTGACTTTATTATAGGTTCCTCTGATACCTTTAAGTGGTAATCAATAAATACCTCTTAAGTACTTAGTGGGTTCGATATGCTTCGCATAATCTTTCTTGGTACTGGAGGCTCTCTGCCTACCCGCAACAGAAATCCATCCGCAGTAATGGTCAATCGGGAAGGGGAGCTTATCCTGTTTGACTGCGGAGAGGGTACACAGCAGCAAATGATGCGGGCAAAGACAGGGATGATGAGCCTGTCCTCTATTTTTGTCAGTCACTTTCATGCAGACCACTTTCTGGGAATCCCTGGCCTGATCCAGAGCATGTCTTTCATGGGAAGAAAAGAGCCTCTCCTGATTTACGGCCCTGAGGGTACCAGGGAGTTTACTGAGCTTTTTAAAGCCCTTGGCTATTTCAATCTTAAATATGAAGTACGAGGCATCCAGTTGAAACCCGGAGATATTGTGGAAAAGGGGGAATATGTGATCCGGGCTTTAAAAACTGAACACAGTATCCCAAGCCTCGGATATGCCCTTATAGAAAATCCCCGTCCAGGGCGTTTCAACAGGGAAAAGGCAATCGAACTGGGTATTCCTCCTGGCCCTCTTTTCGCAAAATTGCAGAAAGGAAATCCGGTAGAAGTCAATGGAAAACTCGTAAAACCTGAAGATGTAATGGGGGCGTTGAGACCCGGAAGGACTATTGTTTACAGTGGAGATACCAGGCCCTGTGAGCCCATTCTCGAAGCCAGCAGGGGTGCAGATGTATTGATCCATGATGGCAGTTTTGCGGATGAGATGGCAGATTGGGCGGGAGAGTCCAAACATTCGACAGCAGGGGAAGTTGCAGCCCTTGCAAAGAAGGCGGGGGTCAGGAAGCTGATCCTTACCCATATAAGCTCCCGATATACCGATGATGCTGCGCCTCTCCTTAGCGATTCGAAAAAAGTGTTTGAAAATGTGCTTATAGCCGAAGACCTGATGGAAATCGAAATCCCGTACAGGTTGGAATAAGGTTTAAAATCTTTTTATTCAATGGAATTTATATTCAAAAGGAGATAGATTCTTCTGAGAAGTGGCATAGAATACAATATAAAAATTCGAAGTGCCCTTTAAAAAACTAGACGTAATCTTTAAAAAACTAGAAACGTTCTTTAAAGAAAGATTAAAAAGTTATGAGTTTTTGTATCCGGGCATCTGAGCGGAAAAGAAGCTGTAGCAGATATAATCTGCATCGAAACAGGATCAGAATAACTCAGACGAGAGTCCAATCCAGTTTTTTGTTTTCAGCATCGTAAAGTGTGACCTGCATGGTTTTGTCTTCGACTTCATAAACCGGCTTGATACCTAAATAAAGAGTATCGCCATAATTAATATTGAGCTCACCGTTCACTCTGCTGAAGTATACCCTGCCTTTTGTGCTTTTTTCTTCGACTGTGACACCTTTCCACATCAAGTTCTGAATAACGTTTATAACTCTGCATTCAAATCTGTCGACTTCACGTATTTGACTCATGGGGATCCCTTTTATTTTTTTATTTGATATCTGGTTAAGACTTTGTTTAAATCATTCCTGTTAGGAAATAACGATTTTTATACATAAAATTATTCCTGCTTTTTCAGGCAGAAGAAAAGCAAGTAAAAACATTATACCAAAGCAGGTAAAAACATTTACTGAAGCGGGTAAAACGTTCCACTAAAGCAGGTAAAACGTTCTACTGAAGCAGGTAAAAAGTACTTTAAAATTAATGATTCTCAAAAGTGAGCCATCAAGAAGTATGGTAATTTAAAACAGGTACTTAAAATAAGTACCTTAAAAATACCATAGTTTAGCAGCAACTTACCTGTCTTCAAGCTTAAATATAAAGTTCAGAAGGACCCTGAGGGAGGTCTTTTCTGCCAAGTTTTGCAAGCGCGTTTTCAAAATCCTTCTTTGTTACGATCTCCCGGTCTTCTATTATTGCCTGGTGAAGAGCAGTCTTTAAAACCTTTTCTACAAGATCCCTGCCTGAAAGCCCATTTGATTTCTTTGCAAGAGCCCGGAAGTTACAGTCCTCTACCTGCAGGGGGAAGGTTTTTACATTCGATTCGAATATACTGAAGACTTCTTCTTCTCCGGGAAGAACGAATTCGATCTCTTCTTCGAACCTGCTTCTTATAGCTGAATCCAGGGTATGAATCCTGTTTGTGGAGCAGATGGTACATACTCCATCGCGTTCCACTATGCCATCCATTTCGGTAAGTAGAGCATTTACAATTTCACTTACGTCTCCTCTCAACTCCTGGAACTTTCGGTCCAGGGCTATGGCATCAAGTTCGTCGATAAAGATTATACAGGGAGCCATCTCTTCTGCTCTGTCATAGAGCTGATGGATCTGGCGGGATCCGTCTCCCACATATTCTCCTATCAGCTGGGTAGCCTTGACAGGAATGATGGGCACATCGGTTTTATTTGCAAGAGCCTTTGCAAGCATGGTTTTTCCGGTGCCTGAGGGCCCGAAAAAGAGGATATTTCTTGGCGCCCATTTCCCGAAGCGTTCGGGCTCTTCAAGAAAGCGTTCGATCAGCCTGCACTTTTGCTTTGCAAGTTCCTGCCCGATTACATCTTCAAATTTAACGCTACTCTTTATTTCTGCCGAGGAGGGAAGACCGTTTTCTTCTTCAGTTACGATAATTGAGGTTGAACTTCCTATTATGGATTCTGCAGGTTCCACATCTATAATGCGGTAAGCAAAATCCGGGAACATCCGCCGGTCAAAGAGATAATCTCCCTTGCGGGCAATATATCCATTCCATTGTTCCCGGGCATAGAATTCGAAAACATCCCGATTTTCAATAACAGGATATTCGTCCATCATGCCGCTTAACGGATAACCTTCAGGCTTCAGGATAAGAAGCTCGGAGGTAGATTTTCCAAACTCGGTGTTGTTTTCATGAGTCTTTTTCGCGTTCACTCTTTGTGAGACTGGTCGCACTTTGTTATCAACTCGAATACTTTTCTATACCTCTATAGTAATCCGAAGAGCTAATAAAATTAACCCCTAAATTACGGAGAATATTCGACTGCGAAAGGCTCACCTTCTTCGTGAAGCTGAGAAACGATCTTCTGAAAATCCTGTCTTTAAGCCGCTCCCGGGTAACGATCTACCAGTTCTGCTCTCAGGCTTTTTTGATCAAGCTTTTAAAATAAGCTTGTGGGATAACTATCTGCTAGGTCTGTTCTCAAGAGATTCAGGTAATCATTATATATTCCGGTCTTCAATGTAACAATGTATATGTCCTTTGGGACATTACCTGAGTGTAAAATATTTATATGAGTAAACAAATAAGTGATTTGTCATTTAAAAGAGACTTGAATCAAAGGTTAATGTAAGTAACAGGCTTTCCAGAGATTCTCATGTTAGAATTTTGAGATTGCGGACCTTTGCAGCGCACGTGAAAGTCTTATTTAAAAGAGAAAGCTAATATATTAGATAAATAATATAAAACTTTTAATTATTGAATCAAAAGTTATCTTCAAACAGATTTGAAAATTTATCAAAAACGTTGAGTAAATTACCTGACTAATATATTTATGTATACTTCTTAAGATTGTACAGTAATATTGTGTCGGTAATACCGCAGACTAGCGACTTAAAAATTTAGTGCCTAATAAGGTAATTTCAGAGTATGATTTTTATGTTTACTATGGAGAATACGGAAGGTTTCGACCAGAAAACTCTTGATAAGATGAATGCTGAAGTCAAGAAAACGATGAGCAAGCACGATCCGAAATCGAAAGATTACAAAAAGTTATTCGAACAGGTTGAAGACCAGGTCTTCGACAAATACTGTTCCGAGGTGTTCAGGCCCTCTCTCAAACTTTGAGAATTTACCGTAATGGGTTTACCGTTAGTAAACGCAATGTCGGTAAATTTTTATTCTTTTTTATTTTTTACTTAAGTTTCAATTGGAATTTCAGTCACGTATACTTTTCATTACCTGTATTCTTCGTTACCTATATCATTCATTAGCTACGCGGCGCACTATCTATATACTTCATTACTTGCATATTCTACACCTGAACTTCTAATTCTTTTGTCCCGTTTCAGGTTTAACTTATATCAATAACTTTTTTATATCCCTGCCTCTTATTTTCAATTATGTTTTCTCGCAGTAAAACCAGAATTTTGAGTATTTTCCTTCTTATTATGCTTTTGTTTGCCCCGATAGCAGGCGCAGCCTCAAGTGCAGGCGATATCAAAAAAGCCGAGCCTTATAAAGCACCTGAGAATTCTACTATAGAAAACGAGCTCTTTGCAGAACTGAGTACAAAAGCCGAACTTTATAATAACAACTCCGATGAAGTTCCCGAAGTTCTTAAAAGATTTGTAGCCAGTGAGGAAATTGCCGGGAAAATTAAGCTTGAGAGCGGCGAGATGCTTTATGTGACTATACTGATGAGAGGAGGAGAAATAGGAGATTTTTACATGTATGACACTCCTAATGATCCTAACTCAAAGTTCGGGCCTTCCATAACAGTGGAAACCGATGAAAAAACCGTAAGAAAAGTGCTTGATTCGAAGGAGCCCTTAAAGGAAGCCGTAAAAAGCATGAATGACGGCTCTTTAAAGGTGGAAACCGAAGGATACTTCCGAGGCACAGTGCTCTGGACTTTAAAAAAATTTTATAAATAAAAACAGCTTTTCCCGAGCCCGATAAAAAATTAATTTGAAATACCCCTTTCCTTTCCGGGAAAGGGCTCCAATTTTATTCTCCGAATTCCTGGTTTTGTTTTCAGAATAATTCCTGATTCGGTCTTTCGGAATTTTGTTACAGGTTAATGTTTGACAATCTCTCCAGGATACGTATACCTTCCTTTTTCCATTATCACGCCGATATTTATACTTGTATTGATACCGGTATGCACATCATCTCCCATAATCACTCCGAGTTTTCTCCTGCCCGAATCAAGAATCCTGCCTTTCATCATTACTTTTATGTTTTTCCCATCATGCCGGAGATTTGCAACCTTCGTACCCGCCCCAAAGTTGCAGCGCCGTCCGATAATGCTGTCTCCTGTATAACTCAGGTGACCCACATGGGTATTCTCCATGATAATCGTATTCTTTATTTCGACGGCGTTTCCTACCCTGACATGGTTCCCGATTGCAGTGAAAGGGCGGATAAAACAGTTAGGCCCGATATCACAGTTCTCCCCCATTATCACAGGGCCTTCGATATAAGAACCGTTCCTGATAAGAGTGCCTTTTCCGATCACAACCTCCCCCTTTATGGTTGCATTCGGTTCCACGATCCCTTCGCATCTGCCCTTAAGGTCTTTCAGAAGGTATTCATTTGCTTTCAGGAGGTCCCAGGGATACCCTATATCTATCCATCTGCCCTGGAGGGGACTGTAGCCCACAGCCGCTCCACTATCGATCAGCATCTGGAGTGAGTCCGTAATCTCGAATTCGTTTCTCACCGACGCCCGGGTTCTGTCAATAAAATCAAAAATGGATTCCCTGAAGAGATATATTCCGGCATTTGCAAGGTTAGTGGGAGGGTTTTTAGGTTTTTCTATTATCCTGATAACTTTATTATTCTCGGTCTCAAGCACTCCGAAATCTGACGGGTTTTCGACCTCTTTTACGCAAATGACAGCTTCCTCTGTCCTTGAAACCAGAGCTTTTAAGTCCTCCTGTCCTATGAGCATGTCCCCGTTGAGTACAAGAAAAGCCCCATTAACATACCCTTTTGCACAGCCTATAGCATTTGCAGTCCCTAATTGATCTTTCTGCCGTACGTACTCTATGCTTATTCCCCATTTGCTTCCGTCCCCGAAGTGCTCCCTTATCTGCTCTTCGAGATAACCGGTAATGAAGACAAAGCCTTCAATGCCTGCTTCTATAGCTGAATTAAGTATATGCTCAAGGATGGGCTTATTTGCAACCTGGAGCATTACTTTGGGACAGTCGGAAGTCAGAGGTTCCATCCTTGTGCCTTTGCCTGCCACAAGGACAACAGCTTTCATTTAAGCGCCTCCTTTACCATGTTTTCAGCCATCTCGAAAATCTCATCTACGTTTTCCCGGGCTTCAGCCGTGATCCTCACTTTTGCTTCCGTCCCCGAGGGGCGGACAAGTACCCATCCGTGGTCCATTTCAACGCGAATGCCGTCAATATCAAGGACTTTTCCCAGGGGCTCGAGTTTAACCTTTACTTTTTCCATAAACTCTGCTTTCTTCTCGTTTGCGCAGGGGACTGCACCTCTTTTTGTGGCATATCTGGGTAGCTCTTCTCGAAGCTCGCTTAATTTTTTTTCCTTTACGATCTCGACAAGTCTTGCGGCTGCGTAAATCCCGTCCGGGCAGTAGGAAATCTTCGGGAAAATCCAGCTTCCTGACGGCTCGCCTCCGTAAATAGCACCGCACTGTTTTATGCCCTCTGCGACATAGACATCCCCCACTCTTGTCCTCACGATTTCCGAACCCTTAAGGGAATC
>CAZSVY010000152.1:0-3910 GCA_964610495.1 uncultured Methanosarcinales archaeon | reverse complement strand
TCATAAAGCTTAGGAGTGAAACTTCCATTTCCCCCAAACTTTTTCCTTAATAATCGAATAAGTAAAAGATAAAGTTTTCCTGTTAAACATGAATTTAAGCATTGGAAAAACCAGAGAATATATCCTTACCCGGATCTCCATTTTCCCCCGGAAATCCAGAATCGGATTCATGAACACAGGGTTAATGGAAAAACTGCAGCGCCTGCACCGGCTATAAACCAGCCCCGCAACAGCGTGTATACACCCACAAAGCATGCCCGTATCTGCCGGATCGGAAAGGCCGAAAGTCATGCAGGATTCCAGACGCTTAATTTTGATTCCTTTTAGCAAATCGGAAAATAGACGATACAGAGGTTTTCTGAGGGATCGGTATGCTTCCAGACCCCAGTGAAGTTTTTCTCTGGTGGTCATCCCCGCTTCCGGAGCTTTTTCAGTTTCAGGCTTCTTTTTTCCCCTTATCCTTTCAATTATGCCTCTCTTTTCTTTACTCTCGCTTATTTCTATTCCTTTTTCTTCTAGCCTTTTTTCTTCAATCTCTCTTTTTCTTTTCGCTTCAGCCCTATTCTGTGCCTCTGCAGTGGTTCGTGTCTTTTCAGTTTCCTCCAGACCGATTTCACTTTGCTCTTCTTTTATTGTTTTACCCTTTTTCGGTTCCTCAGGTCCTTCAAGAGGGCTCTCTCTTTCCCCGGGTTCCTCGACTGAAAAGGTATGGGAGAAGAGCAGCCATTTTACAGTGAATAGGCCTCTGAATTCTTTCTTCTCTTCCAGACTTAGAGCCTTAAGCTTGAAAGTGAGGCCTATTGCTGTAGAAAGCAGGAATAAAATCAACAGAAAAACCAGCAGGAGAAGAGAGATTACCAGCATATTAAACAGGTTTGGGAGAAAAGGATAGTCCTGACTATCCTGAAAGCCCAGATTTCTTAGTTCCGGTCCCTGGAAAAAAGCCCTTTAAAGGGGTTTAAATCCCAGAAAGTTTAGTGGAAGCATCCCCCTTCTTCGATCTTGACTTCGGTTCCTTCTACGGTTTCCTTTTCCGGAACTTCTTCTTTAACTACCGTTTCCTGGAATTTTTCTTCTTTTTTCTTGCCTCTCATGCCTTTGAGCTTGTCCATAATTTCCGGCACAAGATCAGGAATCGCATTGAGGATTGATCCGGCATCGCCGCGCTCAGAGATCCGGAAGATTCTGGCTTCTTCTTCGGAAAGCATAATGAATGCCACAGGCTCTATCTTCGCGCCTGCGCCGCCTCCGCCTCCGTATCCGGATTCAGTATCTTTCTTGCCCTCCCCTCCACCTGCTCCGAAACCCAAACTAATTCTTGAAATTGGAATAATTGTTTTCCCGGCAGCAGTAATAGGGTCTCCTACTACGGTTTTGGTAGTCGCGATTCTCTCAAGTTCGCATGCAATTTCTTTAATAGTGTCTTCTACACCCAACGTTCCATCCCCTTTTTTGTATATTGTTTGTCTATAAGGATAATAAAGGTTTTCTATAATCTTTTATTTTCAATCTAATTTAAACAAATTCCAGATAAATTAAGTTCGGATTTAATCATATTTAACTAATCCTGCATCGACTAATTTAAAGTCAGTTTCAATTTCAGGAACATAACTAATTGCTTTTAAGAGCTACTTTTTCTTTTTAAGGGCTGCTATTTTTTTTATGAGTGCGCCCGAGATTTTAAAAACGATTTAGAGAAATTTAGTTCCTTAATCTTATCTTTTATACTCGGTTCTTCTCATTATTTTCTTCCTTTTTGAATTGTCATTTCAATTTCCAGAAACATAATGGAAATCGTTTTCCATCTATGCAGGCATTTACTGCTAATTTTAAAGACGATCAGCAGTTGATTAATTAGGAAGATTTCAGAAGCTGTAAAGGAAAAAGAGGAGTTCAATCAAGTTAATAACCTGAATTATCCGCTTACATGCAAAATAACTTAAGAAAACTTTACATAATAATCGTGAGATTCAGTATTATTTAAAATCAGCACATTTATATTGTTTTATATTTTAATTCTCAGTTCATTAAATTGATATAGCTAAAGAATTTTACTATCTGTAAATAAATTCTTTGAATAAGCACATACCCTTACATTTGTGCATTCATATGGGCATCCGGTTAGGTTTTATTTAATAATAGTAGAAGTCTCGCCCACAACTTCTTTTAATGGAGGAGGAATTTGAATAAATAAATTAACCACTTTACTAATAGCTTTTCTCATTTTAGCATTAATATCGGGTATCGGAATGGCGGCTGAGATTATTGTCCAGCCAGGAAATTCGATACAAAACGCTGTTAATAATTCGGGTTCAGGCGACGTGATAACCGTAAAACCCGGAACATATACCGAAAGTCTCAAAGTAAGCAAAAGTAATCTTACAATCCGTTCAGAATCTGGAAACCCTGATGATACGATAATTAAAGCCAGGAGTAAAGGCACTAATGTGCTCCTTCTGCAAGGAAATAATATAAAAATCAATGGGCTCAAGATTATTGGAGCAAGCAGTAGCTACGCAGGAATTAATCTGTCCTCATGCAGTAACTGTATAATTGAGAACAACAAACTTTTGAATAACTCGCGTGGGATTTATCTCCTTAAGTCCAGTGAGATCACAATATCAAGGAATAATGCTGCCAATAGTGGAGAATACGGGATTGCGCTTCAAGGTTCCACAGGCAATACCATCTCTGGAAACACGGCTTCGGATAATCAGAGGGGAGTTTACTTAGGCACATCTGACGAGAACACTATCTCAAGTAACACTGTTCAAAGTAACAGTGTTTTCGGTTTCTTTATTTGCGGCCTGAGCGACAAAAACCGCATTTACAATAATTACTTCAATAACGTTAATATGACCATTCGAAGCGGGCAAGGAAACTCCTACAGCACTGCAAAAACAGCAGGTACTAATATTGTTGGTGGGCCATATATCGGAGGCAATTTCTGGGGAAAACCTGATGGCACAGGATTTTCACAAACTGCAGTGGACAGAGATGGAGACGGAATTTCCGATTCCGCTTATACTAGTATAACAGGCAGCATCTACTCGGATTACCTGCCTCTTGTAACCCCGGGACCTGTTCCAATACTCCCTGTTGCAGACTTCAGCAGTAATGTCACCTCAGGAATTGCACCTTTGAGTGTTGGTTTTACTGATAACAGTACAGGTGCACCAACTTCATGGGCATGGAGTTTCGGAGACGGAACAAATTCTACACAACAGAGTCCGTTACACACTTATTCAAGTGCAGGAAATTACACCGTGACCCTTACGACAACCAATGCTCAGGGAAGTAACACGACAACAAAAGCCGAGTATATAAAAGTCCAGGGAACAACTTCGCAGGTCCCGGTTGCTGAGTTTTCGGCATCTCCTACTTCGGGAAGTGTACCCCTGAGTGTGAGTTTTACTGATGCAAGTACAAACACACCTACTGCATGGAAATGGAATTTCGGGGATGGGACTAATTCAGCAGTCCAGAACCCTGCCCACACCTATTCGACAGCCGGGAATTACACTGTAGCACTTACAGTAAACAATGCCGCAGGCAACAATACTATGACAAAATCGGATTACATAAGTGTGGGTCAGGCCACGCCGATACCGGTTGCAAGCTTTAACAGCAATGTTACCTCAGGGAATGCACCTCTGAATGTCTTATTTACTGATACGAGCACAGGCTCGCCAACTGCGTGGAACTGGAATTTTGGAGACGGGACTAGTTCAGCAGTCCAGAACCCTGTCCACACCTATTCGACAGCCGGGAATTACACTGTAGCGCTTACAGTAAGCAACTCTGCAGGTAATAACACGACAACGAAATCCAGTTACATAAAAGTGACAGCGAACAATACAACGAATGCAACTATACCTGTTGTAAGCTTCTGGGGGTCACGAACCTCAGG
>CAZSVY010000151.1:0-10064 GCA_964610495.1 uncultured Methanosarcinales archaeon | reverse complement strand
TTTCGCGATATCTGCCCCTGCCAGAAAAGCCTCTTCAAAAATAGTTTTCATTTCCTGAAAAGCCGGAGTTTTCAAAAAGTCATGGGAAGAAATTATTATAGTTTTTCCGCAAGCTTTTGCCGCTTTTACTGCTCTGTCTCTAGCTTCTCTCCCGGCAGAGAGCTCGATATCTACGGCGTCTGGTCCGTCTTTCAGAGAAAGGAGATCTTTAAGAAGTCTGATTCTTTCGGTCTCTTTTCCTTCCCACTTCCCTCCCTCCGCACTGGAGCGGTTTGTGAGAATTACCGGAAGCCCGGTTTCGGATTTTATTTTCGTGATTGTTTCTGCAGCTATTTCCAGGTCCCTGATTCCGAGCAAATCCAGCCGGATTTCGAGAATATCAGCTCCCATTTCGGCGGCCTTTTTTGAAGTTTCAAGTGGCTTTTCAAGGATTACTGCGACAATGGCAGCTTTTTCCTCAAGGTCAAGCGGGCCAATACGAATCATGCTTGCTCCGGTTTTCCTTTTCCGCTGACAATTATTTTTCTTTGACAGGTTATTTCTCTATAATCGTTTCTTCGATCTTTTTACCGAAATGCCTGGCTCCTTCTTCCAGGCGAACCAGAACTTCGTCGCCTTTCTTGAGTTTGGCAACTGAGACAGGATTTCCGTCTTTTCCAACCAGCTTGATGGTTTCGGCATTTTGCAGGATAGCACTCACAGTACGGTCTCCAGCTTTTGCTTCAATAAGCATGAGAGGGCGGCTTTCAATCTTGACCCTGCCCACAATACCTTCTCTTTGTTTCCCTTTTGAATCTACAATAGTTACGGGATCTCCGGTCCGAAGTTCCGAGAGATAGCGGGTTTTGTCTCCTATCCTGATATAAGAGTGAACTGCACCTGCATTTACCCTGAATGGGCGGGCTGCCACATACGGGCTGTCATCGGATTCGGAATTTACCAGGAACATCCCGCTTGCCTGAGAACCTATGAGCATGCCTTCTCCCCTTTGCATGAGATTGCATGTATCCACACAGACCCGGTC
Source organism: uncultured Methanosarcinales archaeon (assembly GCA_964610495.1). Classification (GTDB taxonomy): domain Archaea; phylum Halobacteriota; class Methanosarcinia; order Methanosarcinales; family Methanosarcinaceae; genus Methanosarcina. The sequence goes on along the minus strand of CAZSVY010000151.1, from coordinate 9,040 downwards.
TCCCATTCCAAGAGATTCGACCCGGGTTACAACTGCAGATTCAAGCTCGGTGCTTTCGCTTTCCAGCTCCCTTGCAGCTTGGATGGTATTTTTTATTTCCTGGGGGTCTCCGCTGTCAAGAAGGACACCGTCTGCTCCGGTTTCAAGGGTCTGGAAAGCCAGTCTTGCTTCTTCTGCACTCTTTACCCCGAAAATAATCTTCACTTCATACCGCTGAAGCTCAGCTATCAGGTTTTCCAGAGGGATAACCTTCCAGTCCGTGCCCGTTACAATCAGGAAGTCACAGACTTTTCCCAGTTCGGCTGCGAAATGCTCATAGCGTTTGTCCCTTATTACGACATATCCGCCAACAGCCACTCCTTTATCCCTGAGAAGAGTTGCTGCATTTATGTCAAGAGAACCCGGAGTTTCAAGGGGTAAGGGCTTTGTCCCATCGCCTTCTCCTCTCTTTCCAACGACAACTATCTCAGCCCCGGATTTATTGTCACGGCCAAAGGTTGCTACTGGAATACTTCCCAGTTCCCTGACTTTTTCGACATCTCCTGGGTTTACAAGCACGCAGTCGGCTCCTGATTCGAGGCCTGTCGTAATCCTTTCTTTCTGCTGTTCCCATCCGCCTTCATCGGCTTTTATCCAAACGCTTTTCTTTTTCAAAGGCTTCAACCCCGGTATACTTTCTGTTTTTACTCCGGTCTTTTCCCTTTTTTAACTTTTGTTCGGGTTCTGATTCTGCGGTTTTGATTTCGCTTTTCAATATCTTGTTTTCATTTCAGCTGTTCCAGGGCTTCTTCTACAGGCCTTCTATGATGTACGATTTCGCAAATAGCCCGGGTAAGTCTGACAGGGTCCTTGTGCTGGAAAACGTTTCTTCCGATTGCAGCTCCTCTGGCTCCGGCTTCCATTGCCCCGTCAATCATTTCCAGGAGTTCCAGGTCAGTTGAGGTTTTAGGCCCTCCTGCAATAACTACAGGCACAGGGCAGCCTCTTACTACATCTCTGAAGCTGTCAGGATCTCCGGTGTACACAGTTTTTACAACATCAGCCCCGAGTTCGGCCCCGATCCTTGCAGCGTGTGCTACATTTACAGGGTCATGCGGATTGGTGATTTTCTTACCTCTGGGATACATCATGGTAAGAAGAGGCACGCCCCATTCTGTACAGTCTCTGGAGATTTTTCCAAGCTGCTCAAGCTGGTCAGCTTCGGTTTCAGAGCCTATGTTGATATGCATGGAAACAGCATCGGCTCCCATCTTAATTACTTCTTCCACTGTACAGACCTGCACCTTGGCATTGGGGTCCGGGCTCAGGGAGGAAGAACCACTGATATGCACGATAAGGCCTATATCGTGGCCGTATCCCCTGTGCCCGTATTTTACCATTCCTTTCTGCATAAGGACGGCATTTGCTCCTCCTTCGGCTACTCTATTTACTGTATCGGTAATATTGATAAGCCCGTCAATAGGCCCGTCTGAAATCCCATGATCCATTGGAATAACGACCATGTTTCTGCTTTCCCGGTTCATCAGCCTTTCTATCCGTATCTTTTTACCAATTTCTGACATTATAATCCCCTTCGAGCGCAAAAAGCTCTCAAATTGTTGTGAATGGTATTTATTCTGAAATTATTCTGAAATCGCGTGCTAGTGTGTGACATAGTAGCATACTAAACATATTTAAAGCTATTCCATCGAGCTGCAAGACAATCTATACACTCTAATATTAATGACTATTCTTGAACTTTTCTGTATAACAATGTCCTATAATGGTCATATCTTGCGGCCACTTTTTGTTGTACATGAAATGTACCGTTGAAAATACGTTCCAGATCATAAAAATAAAATCAGACTCGAAGCCTCTCGTCTCCGAAAACAGGTAAGATTCTGAACTTCGGAAACATACGAGAATTAAAATAGGATAAGATTGGCTAATAGAGTAAACTCAGAACGTTAGAAGAAGTGCAATTATACTAAAACAGGAACTGAAGGAATTATGAAAGAACTGAAAATTCTTGTTGTTAATAACTACGGACAATTCTGCCATCTAATTCATAGGGCTGTTAGGGATCTTGATATGGATACGAAAATAATCCCCAATACAATGCCAATTGAGGATATCCTGGCAGAGGAACCGGATGGGCTGATCCTCAGCGGTGGGCCGGAAATGGATAGGGCAGGCTTATGTTTCGATTATGTCCGGGAAATCGATCTTCCTATTCTTGGAATCTGCCTCGGGCATCAGGCAATTGCCTTGGCATATGGGGGGCACGTTCATGCAGGGAGAAAAGGCGGGTATGCAGAGGTTGAGATAGAGGTGCTCGAAGAAGATGATATTCTGCGGGGACTCGGGCCCAGGACTACGGTGTGGGCTTCCCATGCAGATGAGGTTGCCATTCTGCCTGAAGGCTTTATCCATCTTGCCCGTTCGGATATCTGTGAGATTGAAGCTATGCGTCACCCTACAAAACCGATTTACGGTGTGCAGTGGCATCCTGAGGTTTCCCATACCGAGAAGGGAGAAGAACTGCTTACTAACTTCCTTGAGGTTTGCGAGCAATATTAAGATTGATGTTATTAATTTTAAGGGCATTTCAATATCCCAGGAATTGGAAATGCCCTTAAAATTATAGGACTTACGCGGTTGAACTGAAAAATCAACGGCATTAAACCTCTAACTGTTTGAAACACTAAATCAATCACAACGCCGAATGTGCTTGATTTTGTACTTCAAGTGCGTAAGTCCTAAAATTAATGGACTATAAAAAGGGAAATAAACGCTATATAAAGTAAAAAGAGCTCCGGGATAAATTACATCCCGAGTTTTTTCTTCATCATTTTCTGAATATTGAATTTTCCGCCTCTAAAGCCTTTTAGAGCTGTCTGCATGGTTTTGTGATATTTCAAAAGCTCTCTTACTTCTTCAGGGCTGCAGCCCGAACCTCTTGAAATCCTTTTTATCCGGGAACCGCCTATGAGCTTTGGATCAGACATTTCCGCTTCTGTCATGGAGTCCATGATGATCTTGTAATTCTTCATCTTGTCACTTGTAGCCTGGAACATCTCATCCGAGAGCTTAACGCCTCCCATTCCACCCATTCCCATTGGCAGCATGGACATGATCTGTTTGAGAGGGCCCATTTTATTCATAGCTTCAAGCTGCTTGTACATGTCCTTAAGAGTGAAGCGCCCCTGCATCAGGGCTTCCACATTCACATCTTCTTCGCTCAGGGTCTCTTCAGCTTTTTCCATCAGGCTTTTGAGATCACCCATGCCAAGGAGCCTTGAAATGAACCTGTCAGCTTCAAACTTTTCAAAATCTTCCGGCGTCTCCCCAACACCAATAAAGGCAATAGGGGCCTTTGTTTCGGAAACAGCAGACAGGGCTCCGCCTCCTTTTGCGGTTCCGTCAAGCTTCGTTATAATAACGCCTGTAATCCCCACAGAGTTATTAAAGGCATGGGCCTGCTGGCTTGCCTGCTGTCCAATACCTGCGTCCAGCACCATGAACTTGTGGTTTGGCTTTGCAACGGCATTGATCCGTTCCATTTCATCTATCAGATCGGATTCAAGGGCGTGCCGGCCTGCAGTATCCACAATTTTTATGTCGTATTTTTCCAGGGCTTTGAGACCGTTTCTGGTGATTTCGATGGCATCGGGATTGTTTTCTTCTCCATAGAAAGCTACGTTGAGCTTTTCACAGAGAGTCTTAAGCTGGTGGTATGCGCCAGGACGGAAGGTATCTGCGGCAATAACTCCTGCTTTGAGTCCCTTCCTTTGGAAGTAGCGGGCAAGCTTTGCAGTACTGGTAGTTTTTCCGCTTCCCTGAAGCCCAACCATCATTATAGTCTGCGGCTTGAGCTGGATCTCAGCTCCTTTGCCGATAATTTCCATCAATTCCTGGTATACGATGCGGATTACGTGCTCCCTCGGGTTCATACCTGCAGGAGGGTCTTCTTTCATTGCACGCTCTTTGATTCTCTGGGACATTCCCATAACAAGTTTTACATTGACATCGGCCTGGAGCAGAGCTCGCTGGATATCTTTTACTACTTCATTGACCGTGCGCTCATCAATTCGTCCCGCGCCGATCAGCTTCTTGAGCGCCCCCTGTAAAGAGTCTCCAAGTTTTTCCATTACCATATGAAAGTCATCCTGCTGAGTTTTTGAGGATAAATGAAAAGATACTCACACATTTTATTCACACATTTTTGACCTTGTGTAAGAAAGTAACCTTCCTTAATAAGCCTTGAGTTTTAATAGCTTAAAAAAGGGATAAGTAAATGGATTCTAAATATAAATCGGTAACCGGCTATAAAAAAGTTACCGGGTAATAAAAATCTGAAAAGATGTTATCTGAAAAAATGTTAATACACAAACAAATCCAGAAAAGAATTTTACCATAGCGGGGGATGGATTCGAACCATCGGTCTACGGGTTATGAGCCCGTCGGGATCTCCTGGCTACCCCACCCCGCTACAGGGTTTTATTTGTCAGGCCACTTTGCCTGGGATAACAAACACAACATACGAACGATCGTTTATATAGTTTTCGGTCAATTTCCCCATCTCTAGAGATTTACTTTGGAACTCAGGGGTATTTCTAAAGAAATTTCGTGACTTTTTTATTCCTTCCGATTTCCTTTCCTATTCGTTATTTTCCTGTTATCTGGTTTTTCCGGAAATGTATTTGAGATCCCGAACCCTAAATCATATTATGACAAGGTGCTTATTCTGCGGAGCTTATTGCGAAGTGAAGTGCGGAGTTTACTGCGAAGACTATCCGGGAAGCCAGAGGGAGAAAGAAAAGGGAGAAGGTACGGAAGTGCTTGGATGTACGCAAATTGGCACATCCTATATCTGCGAGAATTGCCTTAAGGACCTGAAACAGGCTCTTGGATCCCTCTAAACGGGCCAACCAGAGAGGCTCCAGCCCCTGAAGTTAAAAGTGCCCTCCTCCTTTACCGAATGGGGCTGGATAAATCGAAAAAAGGGCAAATATAATCGGTAATTCAGACAACCTCAATATAAAGTGTGAATGTTTCTCCTTCTGTAGTTTCATTTTCCCAGGGTCTTTTATATACTCCTGTCACCTGCTGACTGCCTTCAGCTACAGCTTTAATTTCCCATAAGCGCACTCCTCCCGCGCCCACAAGAGGTTGCTCGATTCCTTCAGGCTGTTCAGGAGGATAATATTCTCCCGGGATATTATCGGGTCCCAGGCTCACATTGAGTCCCTGGGTGAGATTGAGTTCCCAGCGATAACCAGTGGACGGATTTTCAGGCAGTCTCAGGTAAAAAGTCTCTCCATTTTCAAGATTTATGGTCTTCCCGTTGTCAGCTTCAGTTACCACCTGCTGCCTTGGCGGCATGGAGCCGGGAGATTCGTGCGGTACGTTATCGACTGCCAGCTCAAAAGATTCGGTTACTCCGTTCACATTTACAGTGTAGTTCCCGGCCTTGAGGCCCAGGACTTCAAGGGGAATAGTTTCCGTGAAGCTCTCTATTGCCTGCGTACAGATTGCATCTTTCGGACGCTTTGTGCTGATATTAATATTGAAGACATTTCCTTCTCTTTCAGTCTCTGCTTTGTCGATCTCAGTACATCCGTCAGGCAGGTAGCCTTCTGCTATCACCTGTATCTGTACGGGAAAAGACTCAAGGGTGATTATCTGGATACTCTGTACGTTTGCAGTACCGTATATGTAATTTTCCTCACTAGTTCCCTGACTATTGTTTGTTGTATTTCCAGGTTCTGTTTCGTTCTGTTCTTCGTCAACGCAGCCGGAAAGAGTAACTGCAAAGACCATAAACAGGATCGTAGAAATTTTCGCATACTTCCAAAGCTTATTATTTGTTCTTCTTTTCATATTTCCCCTCTTATTCTCTCTGATACGTTTATGAAAAGATGCGTCTGTTCGGATTTATCCTTTACTTAAGCTTCAATTCTGTTCGCAGCTTTATGGTCAGCTTTCTTTTTGTTGGTTTGAAGTGTACTGGAATTGTCGTTTGGTAGCAAGTTTGCCAATTCCAGTGATCCACAGCTTAATATCTACTTTTAAGCAAATTTTTATAATATACCTCTTTATTAGATCCTTTATCTCTTAATATAAATAGATAAATTCAAGGTTAAAATCCCATTCTTTATTCTTAGCACAGTTTGAGGAAAATAATATACTATATTAACCACGTAGTCGTTTATAATACCGTTAACTCTATATTTTGTGACCAAAAGCGTACAGTTTGTACTTTCCAGTCTCAGAAAGATCACTTTTCTTAATATAATGGAAAAAGGTACGTGAACCTGGCATTTAAGGAGACCCCAGCTTGAGTTTGCAGAAAATAGCTGAAATAAGCATAGCATGCAGGTCAAAAGAAATGCTTAGAGCAGATTTTCCTTGCCCGGTCTCAACTAAAGATCTGGTGGGATTTAATTGAGAGTTGCAATTATCACACAGGGAATTTCTAATCTTTTTGAGTCTATTGTTGATTCAGAACATGAGGTAGTGGGAATTGTCGAGTGTGCTCCGGCAAAAGAACCAAACTCATTCCTCAAAGCAATAGGAGGGTTTTTTTCAGGTGTCTATTATTCATTAACCTCGAATCCCTTAAATTTAAAAATCTTCTCTAAAAAACTGAAAGTTCCTTATTATTACTTCAGGAAAGGAGACAGTGCAGGCCTCGAAAAATGGATGAAAAATCTACAGCCCGATCTTGTAGTCGTGTATTCCATGTCTCATCTCTTGAAAGAGAACGTGTTTAATATCCCAAAATTTGGGACCATTAATATCCACTATTCCCATCTTCCGGAATACCGGGGGCCAGCCCCACTTTTCTGGGAATATTATGATTATGTCCTGAATCCTGGAGTGACTCTCCATTATATCGATAAAGGTGAGGATACCGGCGATGTCATTTTCCAGGAAAGGATCTTTATAAGTCCCGGTGAAAAACTCGAAGAAGTCAATCAAAAGTTATCCTTTACGGGAATAAAGTTGCTCTCAAAGATAATGGATACCGTTGAGAAAGAAAATGTTCCCAGAATAAAGCAGTCCTTAATAACTCCAACGGTGAGAGCGAGAAAAGTTAAACCCGATGAATATAACGAACTCATAAGATGGAATGAGTGGAATGTTGAGAGAGTGTTTCATTTTTTAAACGGAACTCCGAACTATCATTCCACTCTGCTGAAGAAAACCAGTCTGTACAAGCTTGTACTCAGGATTAAAATTCTGGATAAGGAAAAATGTAATATTTCCGGATATAAAGTAGGGGAACTTTACAAAGAAAATTCAAAACATTTTTTTGTTTGTAAAGATGGGAAAATATATGTTGATATTATTCTTTCATTTGCAAATTTTCTTGACTGGGTTTACCCTTATATTTCCTGAGCGTGCTCTCTGTAATGCAGAATAAGGTCTTCAGCCCATCTCAGAGCTGCAGGCTCGAAGCCTATAAGAGTTTCCTGGTCAAAAGATCCTTTTGAAGTAAGAAAATCAGCAGCCATGAAACGTTCGGTCTTAACCAGCATAGCAATCTTTATCTCATCCGTACAGAGAAAAAGCCTCTTATTTTCTCTGGCCAGATAAAGCTTCAGTTCTTCTTCGAAATCGATTTTCAGTCTTTCATAGATTTTTCCTGTTATTATAAGGGTTATCTCGGTATCATCATCCTGGTTTGCCAGAAATATTTCGGAAAATATCGGATGGAATATTGATGAAAAAGAAAGCATTTTTCTTGATTTCCTTATATTTTCCAGAAACACGGCAGGAGGCTCAAAAATATTATCAGGATCAGGTCTAACAAGGAAACAGAACTTTAATTCATTTAGCCTTTCCAGGAAAGCCCTGGGTAAGGCGGTGAGATCGCGCTCCTGCCAGTAACCGTTATTTTCCTCAATGACCTGCAGAGTATCGAGCAGAGGTTCCATTTTTTCGACCAGAATCTCCGCAAGAGGAGTTAATCTGTATTCCCGATCTTCCTGCAGAACCAGATGTTCATACTTCAGTTTTTTGATTTGAGGAAGCATGCCTGTCGGGTTAACGTTCAGAGTGTCTACAATTTCCTCTATCGTTTTTCCTCCATCTCTGAGCAGGAGCAAAAGGTCTCTTCTTTTCTGGGACATAAAGAGCAGATCAATAAGGGCTTTGTCCATTGATTTCACTTTCCAGATCTTGCGCTTCTGCGAAAGATTCACTTTTTTCCTTCGGTTTTTCAGAAAGGATTTATAAAGGAACTTGCTACTTCTATGAAATATACTTTGGAGATATTTGAAATTAGCTTCAATCGCGTCCTGCTTCAATCGCGTCCTATCAGCATAGCGAGAGTTTCTAATTTAACTTTAAAGTATTTCTTTTTTAATCTTATCCTGTTCTTTTTTAATCTTTTCCTGTAATATCCTTTGACAAGATAAGAAACCTTAAAGTCTATAATCTAAATTATATAGCTCGAATATAGAGTTTGGGAAGTGCATACTCCTTAACTGGTGAGTATCCTGACCATATTCCCGAATTTCGGATCAGGGAGGACTTTTCATAGAATCATTCAAATGTGTGCTTACAAATTGGGATTACATTTATAACTTGTGCCGAAATGTTTCAACGGAAATCAAACGTTCTGGATATGAACCGGACGTGATTATTGCACTTGCCAGGGGAGGCTGGTTTGCCGGGCGAGTACTTTGCGATTTTCTGGGACTTGATGACCTATCCAGTCTGAAAATCGAGCACTATGTAGGAACCGCAGCTATCGATACCGGTGAGCCTTACATTCGATATCCCCTATCGGACAACGTGATGGAAGGCAAAAGGGTACTTATCGTAGATGATATCGTTGATACCGGAGAAAGTATGATGAGCGCCAAAGCTTACGTGGAAAGCCGCAACCCCACGGAAGTCAGGACCGCTTCATTGCAATACTTGGGGAGTTCGAAAATCGACCCCGATTATGTGGGCGAACGACTCGAGGATTGGGCCTGGATTGTCTATCCCTGGAACTTCATGGAAGATATGATAAGCATCCTGACTAAATGCATGAGAAAAGAACCTA
>CAZSVY010000150.1:0-12207 GCA_964610495.1 uncultured Methanosarcinales archaeon | reverse complement strand
CCGTATGAATACCCTCGCTAACAGCAGAACTGCATTTACTGCCCTGGAAACAAAACCTCTGAAACTCTTAAATATTGCTCTCGATGCGGGAATGAGCATAGGCGTGCTTCTTGTCTGCGTTGAGCTGATAATGATGTTAATCATCCTGCTGTTTGTTCCCAGGGAACTGGCCGGAGCAAGCTTTATAGGCTTTGCAGTAGGGGAATCCCTCGGAGCCAGTGCCTTGCGTATCGCAGGTGGGATATTCACCAAGATCGCCGATATCGGTTCCGACCTGATGAAAATAGTCTTTGGAATAAAAGAGGATGACCCGCGCAATCCCGGTGTTATTGCCGATTGCACCGGAGATAATGCAGGTGACAGTATAGGGCCGACAGCGGACGGATTCGAAACCTATGGAGTAACAGGTGTAGCTCTTGTTACTTTCATTGTTCTGGCCGTGCAACCTGCACTTACAGGCATCCTGCTTACCTGGATCTTTGTCATGCGCGTACTTATGATACTTACTTCCATATGCTCATTCTACATCAATAAAGCTTTCAGCCAGGCAAGATTCGGCAGCAAAGACGATTTTGATTTTGAGCAGCCCCTTACCAGCCTGGTATGGATCACTTCCATTCTCTCCATTGCAGTAACTTTTGCCGTAAGCTATTACCTGCTGGGCCCGGGTTCCGCCGACGTACCTGCCCAGTTGCAGAAGCTCTGGCTGGTGCTTTCAGTGATAATAAGCTGTGGAACCCTGGGAGCGGCTTTAATTCCCGAATTTACCAAGATATTTACCAGCCCGAATTCCCTGCATGTAGCCGAGGTCGTCAAAGCTTCCCGCGAAGGAGGCCCATCTCTTAACATCCTTTCCGGACTGGTTGCAGGTAACTTCAGCGCGTTCTGGATCGGCATGGTATTCTTCGCACTCATGTTCGCTGCCTATTATGCCAGCGGGTATGGTTTGAGCGAGATAATGATCTACCCCTCCATATTTGCATTCGGCCTTGTGGCCTTCGGGATGCTGGGCATGGGCCCTGTTACCATAGCAGTTGACAGCTACGGACCGGTAACGGATAATGCCCAATCCATTTACGAGCTGTCACTTATAGAAACCATTCCGAAAATAAAGGAGGAGATCCAGAGAGAATTCAATTTCAAACCGGATTTTGAGAAAGCCAAACACTATCTGGAAGCCAATGACGGAGCAGGAAATACCTTTAAGGCCACAGCCAAACCGGTCTTAATAGGCACAGCTGTGGTTGGCGCCACAACCATGATCTTCTCTTTGATTCTCGTTATTAAGGACGTTCTCGGGGTACAACCGGAAGAAATCCTGACCCTGCTCAATCCTTATACTATCTTCGGATTTTTAGCAGGCGGTTCTGTAATTTACTGGTTTACCGGGGCATCAACCCAGGCCGTAACTACAGGAGCCTACCGGGCAGTTGAATATATCAAGATGAACATACAGCTTGATGAAAACGCCAGCCAGAAAGCAGCCACGGAAAAGTCAAAAGAAGTGGTAAAAATCTGCACCCAGTATGCGCAACAGGGCATGTTCAATATATTTATCGCCATATTCTCCTTTACTCTGGCGTTTTCTTTCCTCTCTGCTCCCACAACCGGGAAAGACTCCGTGGCGTTCTTTGTCTCCTATCTGATCTCCATTGCAGTATTCGGACTATTCCAGGCCGTGTTCATGGCAAATGCCGGTGGTTGCTGGGATAATGCCAAAAAGGTAGTGGAAGTAGACCTTCAGGAAAAAGGCACAGCTTTACACGAAGCAACAGTGGTAGGTGATACCGTAGGGGATCCATTTAAAGATACTTCATCAGTTGCCCTGAATCCAATCATCAAGTTCACAACCCTGTTTGGCCTGTTAGCCATGGAAATAGCTATCTCCGAGTCATTCCGAAACATAGCTCCGTATGTAGGCGGCATATTCCTTCTGATTGCGCTATTCTTTGTCTGGCGTTCATTCTACGGAATGAGAATCCCTCTACGGAATGAGAATCCCAGCAGAGAAGTAATGAAGGAATCGACTGCTGATCAAGAATAATATGGGATCAAGCCTTACAATACCAGTTGTGAGGCTTCCTCTACATAAAAGGATACAGATTGAGAATTCTTTTTTCTGTCGTCCGGATATTCTTTATTTAAATATCTGGAAATTTTTTAGATATATTTTTTATTCTTTTATACTTATATCCCTACGGTTTATACTCCTACTGTTTACTCCTACTGTTTACCCTATTCTCCGAGAATTTATTTTTTATAATTTTCTGGCAAAGAAAAATGCATTCTGCGGTAAAAAGTCGGAATTTCTCGTAAAAATAACTGAATAAATCATGTACAGGTAGAAGAGCTCAAAAGTTTATATAAAAAATAATTATCTGCGCTTTCGTAGAATTGAGGCTTAAAAACTCAGAATGAAGCTTAAAAACTCAGAATAATACTTCAGAACAACACCAAGTTATTGCGTACACATCATTATAATATCAAATAAATATAAATTATACTGGAGAAACGAGAGGAAAGTCAAGCTAAAGGACAGGGATTATTTGAAGGAATGAAAAAATAAAAATTTGAGTGGGTATCAGAACCAGAGGACAGGAAATTTATGGAAGGTTTAATATTCATCGCCCCTTTAGCAGGCATCATAAGCCTGGCATTCGCTGCGTTTTTTGCAAACAGCGTCCTCAAAGAAGAGACCGGAAATAAAAGAATGCAGGAAATTGCCGGCGCAATTCAGGAAGGGGCGAGGGCTTACTTAAACCGGCAGTACAGAACGATCACAATAGTTTCTATCATTCTTGCGCTCTTAATTCTCTTTTTGCTTGGTAACGGACTTAAAATTGCAACAGGCTTTCTGGCAGGAGCTGTCAGTTCTGCCGCTGCCGGCTATATTGGGATGAGTGTTTCAGTTCGAGCAAATGTCAGGACTGCTCACGCGGCCTCAAGCGGACTTGAAAAAGCCTTAGCTGTTGCATTCCGAGGGGGGGCGGTCACAGGGCTTGCCGTAGTAGGGCTTGCACTGCTCGGAACAAGCGGGTTTTATATTCTCTATAGGGATGTGAATCTGGTTGTAGGGTTCGGTTTTGGCGCCAGCCTGATAAGCCTTTTTGCCAGAGTAGGCGGAGGAATATTTACCAAAGCTGCAGATGTTGGCGCGGATCTTGTAGGTAAGATCGAGGCAGGGATTCCTGAAGATGATCCGAGAAATCCTGCCGTAATCGCCGACAACGTAGGCGATAACGTTGGAGACTGCGCAGGTATGGGAGCCGACCTTTTCGAAACCTATGTTGTAACTTCTCTGGCTGCAATGCTGCTCGGCTCCCTTATAACCGGCATTTACGAAAACGCAATCCTTTATCCCCTTATGCTGGGCTCAGCCGCGATTTTTGCATCCATCATATCAATGTTTCTTGTTAAACTCGGAAAAAAAGGAAGCATTATGCAGGCTCTTTATAAGGGTGTAGCCGGTTCGGCGACAATCTGCCTGGTTGCATTTTACTTTGTTACCGATGCCCTGATGGGGAGCCTGAGGTTTTACTATGCTACACTCATAGGCATTATTATCATGGTGCTCATGGTTATTATCACCGAGTACTACACTTCTACAAAATACAGGCCTGTGAAAAACATTGCGTCCTCCTCCGAAACCGGGGCTGCAACCAATATCATTTCAGGGCTGTCCATAGGTTTTGAAAGTACGCTTATGCCTACCGTAGTAATCGTAGTCGGGATTCTTGCATCGTATTATGTAGTGGGCGGAGCAGCCGATCCCGAAACAGGTCTCTATGGGATTGCTATTGCCGCCGTTGCAATGCTCTCAACTACAGGCATGATCGTTGCTCTGGATTCTTACGGCCCGATTACTGACAACGCCGGAGGAATCGCCCAGATGGCAAAACTTCCAGCCGAGGTCAGGAAAGTTACGGATGCACTGGATGCTGTGGGGAACACCACAAAAGCCGTTACCAAAGGATATGCAATAGGCTCGGCTGCTCTCGGTGCACTTGCTCTTTTTGCGGACTACCGGAATAAGGTAAACCTTGGAGACCAGGCCCTGAATCTTGATGACCCGGTGGTGCTTGCAGGACTGCTGCTTGGAGCTCTGCTGCCTTTTGTATTCAGCGCAGTAACTATGAGCGCAGTGGGAAAGGCTGCTTTCGAAATCGTAAATGAAGTCCGAAGGCAGTTTAGAGAAATCCCCGGAATCATGGAAGGGACTGCAAAGCCGGAATACGGGCGCTGTGTTGACATCGTCACAAAAGCTGCACTTCATGAAATGGCAATGCCAGGTTTTCTTGCCATACTTGTGCCTTTAATGGTAGGTTTCCTCCTGGGGCCGAAGGCACTTGCAGGACTCTTGATAGGCCTCATAGTAGTAGGGTTTATGGTCGCCCTCCTGATGGATAACGGCGGAGGGGCCTGGGATAATGCAAAAAAACTGATTGAAGATGGAGAACACGGAGGAAAAGGCTCTGAAGCCCACAAAGCTGCAATAATCGGGGATACCGTAGGTGATCCTTTCAAGGACACTGCCGGGCCTGCGCTTAACGCCCTGATTAAAGTGGTAAATATGGTAGCAATTCTCTTCTCTTCCCTTATGATAGGCAGAGGCCTCTTCTGAGAAAAGGGAAGTCCAAAAATCTCATGAGGAGGCCTGAGCCGTCCTTAAATTTCATCTATTTTTCCATTTTTAAATTATTACTTTTTAAATTGTTACTCCGAACTTAGAACAGCGTGAGCTGGTTAATTTTCTCTGGACAAAGGAGAGTTTCTGTAAAAGGATGTTTCTGTAAAAGGATGTTTCTGTAAAAGCGAATCTCCGTCAAAACAAGTTCGTCTTGATCTTTTTTCTTCATCAGCAGTGAGGTAAAAAAGGAACTGAGAGTCTAAAGAAATCGAGCTGAAACTCTAAAGAAATAAAAAGAAATAAAAATGAAATTATAAAGAAACAGTGAGCCGAGAGCCTAAAAAAGTAAAAAACGAATTCGATTGTTAAGTATTAGATTGTTAAGTAGAAGTAGTGTGAGCGGGTTGGGGAGTGGGGGGTCATATGGGGAGTGGGGGGTATGGTATGTGAAAAAAGTTTCCCGCTCACATTACTCACATTACCCCTATTCAAACTAATTATATAAATAGCTATGCATTCTATCCGGTTTATTATAATAAAAGCGTCATGTTATAGTAGCAATCAGGGCCTGGCAGCCAGATCCAATTTTCTTAGTACGCATTATATAACTGTGCAATGGATAAAAATCTTGCGAACGGTCGAAGAAGCCCCTAAGGGTTCTTTTCAGGCGTTTTAGCCCTCCTGAGGCGAGTTTCAGAATGCTGCTGCGACAAGAAACTATATACTTAATTAAGAGTTTTTAGTGCTATGAACCTTCACAGGCTTTTGATTTACGGAGCAGCTTTTACGATAATGGGGCTCTCTAATGCGGTTATCCCTATCCTTCCGGAGCTTGCGAGCCTGGGTAACAGCTCTTCTGGAGGATTTACCTCAAGCCTGCTCTTTTCAGCCTATTTCCTCGGAGCCCTGGGAACAATGCTCCCCTTTGGGATTCTCGCGGACAGGTTCGGAAATTTGAAGTTCATAGGGCTGGGTATCGTTCTGACGGCCGTTTCAGGGTTGACTATCCTGCTTTTCGAAAACCTCTGGATTCTTTTGATTGCAAGGTTTATAGAAGGTTCTGCCTGTGGAGCTTTTTTCCCGGCTGCCTTTACCATATTATCAAAACTCAGGAATCCAGGGCGGTATATAGGGGAATTTACTTTTCTTTTCAATGCCGGCCTGGCAGCAGGAGCCTTTCTCTCAGGGTTGCTGGCAGACACCTACCTGAAAGGAGCAATCCTTATCTTTACAGTTATCGCTTCCCTTTTGACCGTGTACCTGCTTTCCAGGTACAGAGGACTGGTTCATCCTGAGTGCGAAGGAAGACCGGGTTCATTAAAAGGCTCTGGCCTTTTCAGAAAGCCTTACAGAGAAATTAAAGAGCTCCTGAGCGGTGACAACTCCGGGCTCTGGCTCAGTTCTTTCCTGCTTAACGGAGCCATTGGAGTGCTTGTAGCCTACTATCCTGATTACAGCCTGGGCACTATAACAAAAGCCCAGCTTGGAATCTCGATTTCCAGCCTTTATGTCTGTGCAATGGTTACCTCTCTGCTTGCAGGGCACTTCAAAGTAAAGGAGAAAACCTTAATTCGAATAGGGATAGGATTTTCGGCCCTTGGTGCCCTCTCTGCGATAAAATATCCTTTGCTGGGATTCTCAAGCCTTGGTGGAGGGTCCGGGGTCGCAACTGTAGGTTTTGCCCTGGCTGTTGCCAGAATGAATGCTGACAGGGGTCTTGTAATGGGGCTTTTTAACACGACTATCTATGCAGGGCTTTCTCTTGCCCCGATAATTGCAGGGCTTTTTACAGATTTTATGAGTTTTGAAAAAATGTTTATAGCAAATGGCTGTATCCTGGCAGGTGCCCTTATACTGAGAGAGTGAAAGAGCCTTCAAACAGGTATTTAGCAAGGTTTTATGCCAGTAAGTTCCCTTCAATTGAATAGCACAGGATATTGTAAGATATTTATTCCACGGAATTTCCTGATATTCAGGAAGAATTTTTAGAAATAAGAATAAGTTTTAAAAATCGGAATGTTCTTAGAACTAAGAGCAATTTTCAGAAATAGAGCAGTTTTCAGAAATAAGAGTAATTTTCAGAAATAAGAGTAATTTCCAGAAACCGGGGAAAGTAAGCACTGAGTACAAAATCCGTATAGGGCTGAACACATAAAATCGAAAAGCCTATGAACCTCAAAAAACTAGCACTCTATTCTTCAGTTTTTGCGCTCCAGGGCCTCTCAAACGCAATAATCCCTATTCTTCCAGAACTTGCTGGAGGGGACAGCGGAGGTTCTGCGATTTCAGCCCTTCTATTTTCCGGATATTTTATGGGAGCCCTGCTTGCCCTCGTGCCCCTCGGAATCCTGGCAGACAGAATCGGAAACCTGAAGGTAATAAGATTCGGAATGCTACTGACTGTCTTTTCAGGTTTATTTATCGCATTTTCGGACAGCCCGTGGATTCTTGGAATTTCCAGGTTTCTAGAAGGAGTGGGATGCGGTGCCTTTTTTCCTGCAGCTTTCTCTGTAATTGCAGAATGGGAGGACAGCCAGCAGAGTCTTGGGGAATTTAACTTTTTGCTAAACGCCGGACTGGCTGCAGGTGTGTTCTTCTCTGGAATGTTTGCCGGGTTTGGAATTAAAACCGCAATAATCAGCTTTACTTTCCTGGCAGGCCTTTCCTGCATTCTCCTTCTATCGGAAGCCGGAGAACTGCTTTCTCCGAACAGAAAAGAGAAGAAGTTTACGCTTCCAGAGAGTGAAAAGCCTGTAAGAAACCAGCAGGATACCTCTTTACTTCCCGAACTGAAAAATTACATGGGAAAAGCAAGAGAAACCCTGTTTAAAACCGATTTCGGGAAGATCTGGGGAATTACAGCGCTTCTTTATGGAGCCACGGGCCTGTTAACTGCAAACTACACTGACTACAGTGCTGGCTTCCTGACAAAACCCGAACTCGGACTGGCAATTTCAGCTTCTTATCTGGCTGCAATGCTGAGTTCCCTGATTGCAGGCAGGGCAAATATCAATTCTAAAAAGATAGTAAGGACAGGAGTAATTCTTGCAGCAGCAGGGATCTTTCTCTCGGTAAAGCTGCCCTTACTGGCTTTCTTCCTGATAGGGGCAGGAGGAGGAACCGCAGTCGTAGGGCTAATTACAGCCGTTTCCAAGATCAGCTCCAGCGGCTTTGCGATGGGGCTTTTTAATACTGGAATTTATGCCGGGCTTGGGCTGGGCCCGATTTTTGGAAGTTTCTTCCTGGAGCCCTTCGGTTATGAGACCGTATTTTTTGGAAGTGCCCTTGTGTTACTTGCAGTGCTCTTTGTAGAACTTGAGTAAAAATACCTGAGTAAAAATACCCGAGTAATTCATCCCGGGTAAATACTCCGAACAAATTCCGAGTAAATCCCCTGAGTAAAAATGCGAAAATAAAGCAGAAAAGAGAAATCTATTTCAGGGAACCCCAGAGTTCCACATAAGCTTTAAAAGGCACAAAAACCCTATGCTATAAACAACACATAACATTTGAAATCCGGTGATTAATTGAAAGTAAAATCAAGAGTTCAGCTGAGGAAGAATATCAGGAACAAAATGTTGAAAGACCTTGTGTCTACTTTCGGCGAAGAGATGTCAGCGCTGGAAAATAAAACTCTGGAAAAAATCATCCTTGAGGAATACTCCGTTATCCTTGTGGATGGCAAGCCTTTGCTTTTCGAAATCGAAGGACATCTTTTTCCTACCGTCCGCGGAGCTCTTGAGATGGGACTTCAAAAGCGTGTTGTAACTGTTGATAAAGGAGCTATCCGTTTTGTTTCAAACGGCGCGGACATAATGGCTCCGGGGGTCGTGGCTGCTGACTCCGAAATAAAAGAAGGAGACCTTGTAATCATAGTGGAAGAGACTCATCAAAAACCTCTTGCAATCGGGAAAGCCCTTATGGAAGGGACGGAGATGGTCGAAGCTACTTCAGGTAAAGCCATAAAGTCAATAACCCATGTAGGGGATAAACTCTGGAACACGGAATTCTGAAAGCCCCCATAAAATAAGATATACTCATAAAATAAGATATATTTTCATTAAACGAAACCTGCGGGCAGGGAACGAAAACTTCCTGAGACCGAAAGTAAATCAGGATCAGCTATATAATAGCAAAATTAATTAATATAGATTTCATATAGGACAGTGCTATTCAAATTTGAAAAAATATAAAAGGTGTGCACAAAATGGCAAAACTCATAGACAAGCTCCTTGGCAGCAACGTAAAAAGTCCAACTAGCCCCGAGGATTATACTGAAATTGATCTCAGCAAATATGAGGAAGTTCTCGAGGACGAGCCTGCAGAAACTTATGTAAAGATTGCAGAAGTCTCGAATATCAACCAGGTATCCCAGCTCAAGCAGGAAATTTATAACGGAAATATCCTGATGGTAGACATTTCGAATATCAGGGGCGATGACCTGCTAAGAGACAGGGTTTTAAAAGAGCTGAAGGACGTTATTATCGATGTCCACGGGGATATCGCAGGTGTCAAAGGAAATACTGTGGTTGTAACCCCAACAGGCATTAAAATTGACAGATCCAAAATAACTGGTGGAAAATATTGAATCCGGATTTTTTTAAACAGGAAAGGTTTGAAACAAGAATCTGCTGTCCTCTATGCCAGAGAGATCTGGTGATGAACTGGCAGAGAGATAATATTCCCTACTTTGGGGAGATCATGCACATCAGTGCAAGATGCCAGTGCAGTTTCCGTTTTGCAGATACCATGATCCTCTCGAGTAAAGAACCCATGCGCTATGAGATGCAAGTTGAAACCCTGGAAGACCTGGATGCGAGGGTCATCCGTTCAACCTCAGGAACAATCCGCATCCCGGAATTGGGGGTTACTATCGAGCCCGGATCGGTTTCGGAATCGTACGTAACGAATATCGAAGGTGTACTGCATCGGGTCAGAGATGTCCTTATGACCGCGAGCAGGTGGGTACAGGGGGATGAAGAGAAATCCTCCCGCAGCCAGGAACTCCTGTGCATGCTCGAAGAAGTGATCCAGGGCAAGAGAAAAATCACAATCATAATCGAAGATCCCCTTGGAAACAGCGCGATCATTTCAAAGAAAGCCAAAGCTGTCAAACTCTCCAAAGAAGAAACCGAGAAACTAAATACCGGCATGATCGTTTTCGATGTTGACAAATCCGAACTCGTACATGATGTCTCAGACAATGTTAAGCCCCTCGGAGGAGATTAATTCTTTTTTCCGATTTTTCACAGCCTGAGAATCCCGGGGGCATACTTCCAATATAGTTATTAACTTTTATTCCAATAAAGGCAGGCATATTGCGGGCTATTCAGGCAATTTCACTTCAGGATGACGTATACCTCAAGAGCCGTATATCTCAAGATATGACAGCCCGGAAAACCTTTTTATAGAATTTCCGGAGAGAAGAGCGGTTGCAGGATATCGTACCTGTCTGAGAGCAAGCCCTTAACTACCCCGGTGAACTGTGCGTTTAATTAGAAGGATTAAAATTGGCACTCAGGCGTGATGCCGGAATAAGTGCCTTTAAAAACTCGGTTAATTAAGATTTATTTAACGATTTCAGGGATTTAGTTCATTAACTTAAGAATTCGTTTCATTAATTTAGGAGTTCACATTAACTTAACAATTTATTTGATAAATTTAAGATTTATTGACCAATTTAAGAGTTATTTCAGATTGCGATAATACGGTGAAGGTATGGCAGAAAGCGAAAAAGAAGCAGCACTCCCTCCAAAAGAGGAATTCAGCGAATGGTACAACGACCTCCTGTGGATGGCCGAAATAATGGATGTCCGTTATCCTGTGAAAGGACTCTATGTCTGGTACCCTTTCGGCTTTTCGATCCGCAGGAGTACTTACAATATTATAAGGGAAATCCTTGACAATAGCGGGCACCAGGAAACTCTCTTTCCGCTGCTTATCCCAGAAAACGAGTTTATGAAAGAAGCCGAACATATCAAAGGCTTTGAAAACGAGGTTTACTGGGTAACCCACGGAGGAAGAGATCCGCTTGACATCCCTCTGGCCCTTCGCCCAACAAGTGAGACTGCCATTTACCCGATGTACAAAATGTGGGTCAGGTCCCACGCGGATTTCCCTGTCAAACTCTATCAGATAGTCAACACTTTCCGTTACGAGACAAAACATACACGTCCTCTGATAAGGCTCAGAGAGATTACTTCCTTTAAAGAAGCCCATACCGTGCACGCTACCTGGGAAGACGCAGAAGCTCAGGTTAAGGAAGCTGTCAGGCTCTATACCGAGATATACCGCAGGCTTGCAGTCCCTGTGCTCAGGTCAAGAAGACCTGACTGGGATAAATTCCCGGGCGCAGACTACACCGATGCTATTGATGCTGTTATGCCTGACGGAAAGACCCTTCAGATAGGTACGGCCCACCATCTGGGGGATAATTTTGCAAAGACTTTTGACATTAAGTATGAAGCCCCTGACGGAGAGCAGCGTTATGCCCACCAGACCTGTTACGGGATTTCAGAGAGATCGATTGCAGCTACAATTTCCATCCACGGAGACGACAAAGGGCTGGTTTTGCCCCCGGAGATCGCACCTGTACAGGTTGTAATTATCCCGATTATCTTTAAGAAAGGAGCAGAAGAGGTGCTCGCAGCCTGCAGGGATGTGCAGGAACGCCTGAAGAAAGCCTGCATCAGAGTCGAAATAGATGCAAGTGACCTCCGCCCTGGAGCAAAATACTACAAATGGGAAATGAAAGGCGTACCCCTGAGGCTTGAAATCGGGCCCAGAGACCTACAAAATAATGTTGCTGTGGCTGTCAGAAGAGATAACGGAGAAAAAGAACAGATCCCGCTCCCTGAGATCGAGGCCGGCGTGAGCTCAAGGTTTGAAGCAATCCATGAGAATCTCTATCAAAAAGCGAAAACCGAACTTGAAAACCACATATTTGAATGTATGGAACTTGAAGAGGTAAAGGAAAAAATCCAGGAAGGTGTTGCGACAATCCCCTGGTGCGGAAACAAAGAATGTGGGCTTGTTATGGAAGACAAAATAGGTGCAGGAATCCTTGGAATCCCTCTTGAGCAGAAAAAGGACAGGAAAGAAAAATGCCCTATCTGCGGTGGAGAAACCGAAACTCGCGTCTACGTGGCAAGAACATATTAAAACTAAAAAGCACTCAGCACAAACCGGAAAGCCGATTACTCCAAACCTGCTCCGGCTTTCATTCTTTTCTTTTTTATCCTGCACAGGTCGCTATACAGTCCCTTACAGCCTGAACGAACCTGAAAGCAAAATTATCAGGAATTTAGTTGGGATGCAGTTTGGATGCAGACATATCCAAGCGTCTACTCAAGTGATCTTTATTAAAAGCCCATCCACAGTCGTGTGTCTGAGTCCGAAAAGGAAGATAAATAAAGTAAAGTTAACTTGAGTAATATCAAATTATATTTGTTTGTGGATAAATATTAAATAGTAAGTTGAAGAATTCTCATTGGATTTCAGAAAGAATTCTATTCATTTATCACAAGCCTTTTCAAAAAAGGCTTGATCGCAAACCTTTTCAAAAAAGGTTTGATCGAAAA
>CAZSVY010000149.1:0-3031 GCA_964610495.1 uncultured Methanosarcinales archaeon | reverse complement strand
GCACCGTCGTTTGTGATTGTGATATCCCCGATAGGATTGACAAGCATCTTGTCCATTCCTCTCGGTCCGAGCGTGCTCTTGACTATGCTGGCCACTGCCTTTGCAGCCGCAATATTCATACTGAGCGCTTCTCTTCCCTTTGTCTGCTCTTTTCTAGGATCTACTATTATGATTGGCTGGCCACCTTTTTCCATCTTAACCAAAACCTCCTTAAAATGAAGTATATGTGTCGAAGATTTTTACTCGATAATTTGAAGTTGTCCTGGCTTACAGTCACTTTTAGCCCGGGATCAGCCTGAAAATATGATTTCATCAGTTGCCTTATCTGAAGCAGTATTTAATCAGGAAATTACTGATAATACTTCTATAAAAACATACCGGGTATATGCCGATTCTCGAGGGTGAAACGGTTTGAAGGTGTGACTTTACTTTCGCACCAGATTCGGGAGATAAAACCTAAAAGGCAGTCACCTGCTGTTCTTTTTCTCTCTAGGGATTTTTTTCCCTTAAGGGTTAGGAAAGCTGACCACCTGATACCTGTATTCTATTTGCTCATGATAATTTTGAGCTTACTTATTACTTTCAATTCCTGATTACTATTTCCTGATTTATATTTTCTGATCAAGATTACTTCGTGACTATCACTTACACTTCCTGATTACTATTATTCCTGATTATCTCCACTGATTCCTGATTATCTCCACTGATCCGTCTTTTTTTCCGATATAGAGTTCATCCACATTGGAAAAAATCCCATGTTCAACAACTCCGGGAATTGAAGATAGTTGGAGGGAAAGGCTTTCAGGATCGCTTATTACGCTGAAATTTGCATCAAGCACAAAGTTCCCATTGTCGGTTATCACAGGCCCGTCTTTTCTTAAAGCAAGTCTCAGCTCGGGCTTACCTCCAAGCTCCTTTATCTTTTTAATCACAAGTGTTTTTGCAAAAGGGAGAACCTCGACCGGTACGGCCTTATCAAGCAGCGTGCTCGTTTTTGATTCGTCGGCTACGACAAGGAAACGTTTTGCGGATGCCGATACTATTTTTTCCCGGGTATGAGCAGCTCCCCCGCCTTTGATTGCATACAGTTTTGAATCGATCTGGTCTGCTCCGTCAATAGCGATATCCAGTTCCGGGTGCTGGGCAAGGGTGGCCAGAGGGATGCCGGCTTCTATGGCAAGCATTTCGGACTGGTAGGAGGTGACAACACCCAGGATTTCAAGCCCCTCTTCCCTGACCCGCCTGCCAAGTTCTTTTATCGTATATGCAACTGTTGAGCCCGTTCCAAGCCCCACTATCATTCCCGATTCTACCATCCTCGATGCAGCAATGCCGGCTGCACGTTTTTCCTGGGAATCGGCGGATGTATTTCTTTCTGTCATGTATATTCCCTTCCGGTTCGAGTCCTGAAAAAAGGATCACGAGGGTTTTAAACTGGAGATTAAACTGGAAATTAAACTGAAATTAAACTGGAAATGTTTAAACTCCAGAAATAAGGGATTTCAGGGAGAAAGTCTTCTCCTGTCCCTGGGGAAGAGTACGGTATCCCTGATATTGTCGGTCCCGAGCATGGTCATGATAAAACGTTCACAGCCCATGCCCCAGCCTGCGTGTGGAGGCATGCCGTATTCGAAAGCCTTAAGGTAGAACTCAAAGCCGTCAGGATTCAGGCCCTGTGATTCTATCCGACTCTTGAGCAGGTCAGGAATATGAATACGCTGGGCTCCTGACGAGAGTTCCATTGTGCGGTGCATCATGTCAAAAGACTTGCTAAATTCCGGCCTGTCCTCATAAGGCATGGCATAGAAAGGTTTAATCTCAGTTGGCCAGTCGATAATGAAATAGTGGGATTCCCCTGTAGTCTCGTAGACGTAATCGCCCACAATATGCTCTCCGAGCGTGCCGAGGTCATCTCCCCAGTGCATTTTCTCTTCCGAGCGGGAGTTTATGATCTCGATTACTTCGTCATAGGTAAGCTTAAGAAAAGGAGTTTTAGGGACTTTGAGCTCAACCTCAAGCGTTTTGAGGGAAGGCTTGCACTTTTCAATTACCTGGGCGTACACATAAGCCACAAGGTTTTCGAGAATTTCCATTACATCGAAATGATCTGCAAAGCTAACCTCGATATCGATAGAAGTAGCTTCGTTCAAATGCCTGCGGGTGTCGTGTTCTTCTGCTCTGAAAATCGGGCCGATCTCAAAGACCCTGTCAAAACCGCCGCTCATAAGGATTTGCTTGAAGAGCTGGGGGCTCTGGTTCAAAAAAGCCTCTCTGTCAAAATAAGTAATCGGGAAAAGTGCGGTACCGCCTTCGGTTGCAGTCGCCACGACCTTGGGGGTTGCGGTTTCGATAAATCCGTTTGTTACAAAGTATTCCCTGATAGCCTGGAGAGCCTGATGCCTTATCTTAAAAATCGCAGTTGTTTCGGCCCGCCTGAAGTCAATAAATCGTGAATCCAGCCTGGTATCCAGTTCAGCTTCCACCTTGCCTGTAGTGTCCATTGGCAGCGGAGAATCTGCAGCATTCAGGACAGTGATCTCCTCAGGAAGCAGCTCATATCCGTTCGGAGCTTTCTCTTCAAATTTGATGAAGCCGGTTACTGAAATTACTGATTCGCGAACAAGCCTTCTTGCAGCATCAAACAGGTCTTTATCAATTTTTTTCTTTACAAGGGTGACCTGAGCCTTTCCTTCCCGATCTCGAAGCACTACAAAACAGATCCCTCCGAGGTCTCTTACCTCATGGACCCAGCCTGCCAGGGTAATTTTCTGACCGTTGTCAACTTTTTCGGGTTTGACATCGGCTGTATAATGTGTTCTGAGTTTTGCTAATGACATAAATTCACCTTGATTGGGGGTAAATTAAATGAAAAATGTAAGAATGAAGCTGAAACGTAGGTGAATAGTCATAACTCATTATTAATGTATTTATTGCACAGCCCGAGTCCCGTCTCGGGAGGACGGGGCCCTTTTCGCTACCCGAGTCCCGTCTCGGGAGGACGGGGCCCTTTTCGCTACCCGAGTCCCGTCTC
>CAZSVY010000148.1:0-2662 GCA_964610495.1 uncultured Methanosarcinales archaeon | reverse complement strand
CACCATTACGATGGTGTTTGCTGCAAAGTCTTTTCTTGAACTTTCTTCAATCAGACCTTTTTCAGAGAGGAGGTCCATGTCGCTTTCTGAAGACGAAGCAAACACATCAACAGGTGCTCCTGATTCGATCTGCGTCCGAAGTGTGCCCGAACTTGCCAGGTTCAGTTCAACTTTTGTGCCTGGATGGGCAGCCTCAAACTCTCTGGCAATATCTGTGAATGCCTCTGTCAGGGTAGAAGCAGTCGAAACCGTCATTGTGGTTGGTTGCTGCTCTTCTGCCCCAGGGGAGGCTGCAATTAAGGCAAGTACGGCAAGGCAGAGGATTGCTGCAAGTCCTGGAAGTATCAGTTTTTTTGCCTTACTGTCGCTCATTGCAATTCCTCCACGCATTCGTTTTCTACTCCATTGCCGGCATATCCTGCCATTTCAGGCTGTACAGGTGCGGTGAAAGTATCAGTAGCTTCAAGGATGGTGTTGGTGACCCTGTCCAGCAATTCAAGTGCTCCCCTGTATCCGACAGTAAGGATGCGCTGTGCACCTACTCTGTCGTGGATTGGCAGGCCGACCCTTACAAGGGGAATATTACGGGCTTTTGCAATGTATCTCCCGTTAGAATTCCCTATCAGGATTTCGGGGCTGCATTCGCTGACCGCATCATTAAGGCTGTCAAAATCAATCCCGTCCAGAACCACAGGTTCCAGCTCCGGCCTGATCTCTTCGAAGATTTGCTTTATTCTCTTCCCGAAGTCCCGACTTTTGCTTCCGGTTGCTATCAGCACGGGGTTCATCCCGAGTTCCAGCATGAAGGTCGTCAGGCTAAATACCGTATCCGGGTCTCCGTAGACCGCTGCCTTTACTCCGTAAAGGTACTTGTGCACGTCCACCATGGCATCGAGGAGCCTGCCCCTTTCTTTCTGGTATTTTTCAGGTATAGGGCAGCCAAGAATGTTTACCAGTTCAGTAAAGAAACTGTCCGTGTTTGAAAGCCCGATTGGGATCGGAACATTGTGTCCGGAGACACCGTGCGATTCCTTCAGGTATTCCAGTGCCAGGTTTGCACTGACAATACCCAGGCCAAGGCTTGCCCGGCTGTTTGGCATATCAGCTATTTCGGAAAGTGGGGTGCCTCCAGAGGCAATTTTCGGAAGATTATCTCGAAGTGGGGCGTCAAAGGTCTCGGAGATATCAGGCAGGAAGATGTAATCTCCTGCAGTCTCTGCAAGGATTTCTTTGAGTTCACGCACATCGGCTGGGGAGAGACTCTCGACCGGGATAAGGTTGAGTTTGCCATTTGTGGCTTCTTTCATATCAGGACTTTTTGCTTCCTGGGAGTTTTCCTTTGCCTTTTCTTTTTCCAGGATTTCCGTATATTCCAGAATTTCCATATTTTCCATGTAATCCATGATCTCGATGTCTTCCGGGATTTTTGGTTTTTCCGGACCTTCCGGACTTTCCGCAAATTTCCTGACAACTGCATGAAGAGCTTTTATGTACCCGCTTACATGACTCTCCCCATAGCTGGGGGTGGAAACGGAAATAATTATGATATCTTTCTCGGGGTCTTCTCCGATCCCTTCCTCTTCTTTGAATTCCCTTATAATTGCAGGGACATCGTCCCCTATTGTTTCGGCAAGGCAGGTGGTTGCAACGCCTATTACCTTCGGGTTGTACCTGTTGATGACATTTCTCAGTCCTT
This sequence comes from uncultured Methanosarcinales archaeon, assembly GCA_964610495.1. Classification (GTDB taxonomy): domain Archaea; phylum Halobacteriota; class Methanosarcinia; order Methanosarcinales; family Methanosarcinaceae; genus Methanosarcina. The sequence goes on along the minus strand of CAZSVY010000148.1, from coordinate 966 downwards.
TTTTCAGGTTTTCCCTGCCCCCGTAGACAGCTCCCTTTTCGCTCAAGGAACTTGATGCAATGTCCACAGGTTCCCTGAAGTGATGGGCAAGGTGCAGGCGCATGTAGGTGCTGCAGCCCTGGGAGCCGTGGTAGAGGACCATGGTATTTTCAATTCCCTTGAAAGCGAGGGCACTTCCCATGGGCTGGCACATGACACAGGGGTTCACAGTAGCATAGTTTCTTTTCGTCATCTCACTACCTCCTCATACCTGACTCTCAATTAGAGATTCCGAATTCTGGAGTAAAAACTCCGGTTCGAGAACCACATCTTCACATTTTTGCCTGCACGGTTCTCCGGAAATCTCTTCCTTTTCTGCCTTTTCTATTTCCTCTGCACTTTCAGTTCTCTCTACTTCCACTGCTCCGGGTTTCAGAATCCGTTGCCTGACAGCTTTCCAGATAGGGCTGTTGATAGAGGCGTCCACCTCCTTCGCGAAGTTTACAAAGCCGTCAAAGCCTTCGAACTCCACCACCCTATCGTGGTTGAAGTCGCAAAAAGCAACACCAAGCTTGTATGCGATAAATCTCTCTTTTACGCCTGCAACCATGAGGTCGGCTTTCTGTTTCACGAGCAATTCGGCAAGCTCAAGAGGATTTGCATCGTCTACAATAACTGTGCCGTCCCTTACCGAATAACTGATCTGCTCGTAATCCTCTTTTTTCCCAGTCTGGGTCCCGATAATGACTACTTCCATTCCCAGTTCCGAAAAGCCTTTGATAAGCGTGAGAGCTTTTGCAGGCCCTCCCATGTAGATGGCGGCTTTTTTTCCCCTGACCCTTTCCCGAACCCCGACGATTTCAGGCATTATGCGGTTTGTTTCGGTTTCCAGAATTTTTTCGGCTTTTTCTCTCATAGCTTCGGAGCCAAAGTAATCCGCAGTTTTCCGCAGGGCCAGAGAGATATCTTCGATTCCGAAGAAACTTA
>CAZSVY010000147.1:0-11441 GCA_964610495.1 uncultured Methanosarcinales archaeon | reverse complement strand
TTTAAGCCGAAATATGAAGAGGTTTGGCCCTGGATTATGGAAAGCAACCGGACACTTTTAACAACGGACGTAACCAGCGGCAGGACAGGCATAACTTCAGATCCGGGCGGCACAATTCCTGCGGTTACAGCTTATATGTTTACTGATGCGGATGGTAGAAAATTGGTTGCATCATCAAGTATGCTTGATTTTACCGAAGCAAATGACACGGCAAATAATGCAACAATTACCGGCGTGCCAGACGGAACATATGATGTCTTATGGGAGAATAGGACTGTGCCTGTTGATGATGGAACTATCAAAGATACCTGGCAGCCATACGAGTACCATTTCTACCAGTTAAAGACAAATGATACCGGTACCGGATAAGCTCTTAAAGCTACCAGCGTTAAGGTTCGGGTTATTTCCCAGGGATTAGCAGGTTATTATCCCTGCTAACTCTCCCGCTACCGGCAAAGTCTTTGACATTCACAAGTGCTGTGACTTTAAATTTCATCTTTTTTCTGTTTCTTTTTCTGTACCTTTTTCTGTACCTTTTTCTGCTCTTTTTAAAATTGTTAGTACTCTTTTCGATTAAGCATATGCCAGGTAAATATATATTAAATAAAAAATAAATTCACAATTACTAATATCCTGCAAATTGCTTTGTATTTTATTGTCCGACTGGTTGCAGTCCAGACTCTCAAAGGCGGGAGAGATATAATAAGATTAACTGGATGGGGAGCTGTGGTATTATGGATCTCAACGAAAAAGTAGACATGATAGGGCGTTTATATCTTGGGCTTGAGCAAATTGAAGAATGTGCGGAATTCTCGGTTTTGATTCCTGAAGTTCGAACGAATTTTGTTTATGCATCAAAAGAATCAACCACTCCTGAAGACGTTCTCGCAGTTGACGGGAGAATTTCCGTAGTTGACGGATTTCCGAAAGCTATCGGAAAAATAAAGTTCGGGGCTTCTGGCTATATGGCACACCTTCTGCTGGAAATCCGGAAAAAAGACCCTGAAATAAGGTCTATTATAGATTTTGCAAATAATCCCGATATTGCCGACTTTCTAAAAACTTACTGTAAAAAGAAGGGATGGGATTTTTCAGTTGTGGACCGGAGTCGTGAGCCTGAAAATCTGAAAGATGCGGAAGGAGAGGCCATTTCCTGGAAAGTCGAGGAGGCTATTCGGGCTGCGGGGGGAAAAATGCCCAGGATCTTTTACGAAACAGGTGCGGTTGGAAAAGAGCCTGTGAGTATTCTTGTGGGGAAAGACCCAATCGAGGTTGCGAAGCAGATGTGTGAGCTTGCCAGAAGTTACCATGAGCCAGGACAGAGAACAAGATGAAGACGAAAAGGCCGTGAGATGGGAAAAACGAAACTGGTAAAGAGGAGAAGAGGAAAGGGGAAAGGATTGTAAAAACCCTCTCCTCCGGGAGTGAAGGAAGCCGAAGAACCGGCTTTTTGATCATAACCGGCACATTAGAAGTGGTAAATGCCGGTTTCGGTGTCCGTTTTGAAGGTATGGTTTGTTCGCTTTTAGATGATACTAAATAGCATTTTGGTGTATTTAAAACTATGTGATATGCTAGTAGAGTACACGCTAACACGATTCCCTTAACAGGATATCCTGAATACAAATTATGGCTTTCGATAGAGCATCTGTTCGCCCAGTTTTAGGAGCTCTTACGGGCACTGTCTAAAAGCAGTTCTTGTGGTTTTATTTTACTGCCCTCGAAAGAGATCGAGAATTCAAGAAAAAAGTTAGAGAAAAAGAGATTCAAGAAAAAAGTTAGAGAAAAAAATTCAAGAAAAAGAACGGAACGGAGCATAAAAGTAAAAAGTCGGAGGGACAAATCGATTCTCTTATATGAAGGCAGGAAAAAGAAAAAGATATTGAGCCCTTTTCATAATGGGATAGATAAAGTAGTCCCGGTATTCCCGAACTCAAGCGTCCTTCCGTCTCCATCGACTATTTTCTTTTTTCCATCCACATAGATGAATCTCACTGAGAGATTTCCATCTTTGCCGTATTTTGTCCAGATTGTGGTATTCCTATCTTCGGACCACATGTATTCAAACCCGGAAATATTTCCTTCGCTGCCGGTTTCTACAGAGGCTTTGCAGAGAGTTTTGTTTTCGAATTTTTCGGTTCCGGTAATTGTCAAGTTCAGACTTTTTCCAGTAGTCGGGTCTTTTACCTGAAGCTGAGAACCTGCAGCGCACCAGCTGTCCTCACCTGTCTCCGGAAGACTGACATTTATTTCGGTCTTATTATTTGAGACCGAGAAATTCGTTCCCTCTCTATCGGTGCAGCCGAAGCTGAGAAATGCCGCTATAATGAGCAGAATAACCAGAACTCGTTTTTTCAACAAAATTTACCACCTTAATTCTCAGGATTTTAATTCTAAATTTTCAGGATTTCGATTTTAATAACTTAACCCTGATAAAATATCTAAGAGCTGACTAACAAATAAGGATTGATCCTGAAAATTATTTCATTATACTCTCTGGAATTCGATTTTTTTGCAGGAGAAATAAGTTTAATAAGTCTTATGCGAGTTTTAAACGATTTTTTATACTATCTACTTATAGTTATATCCGTTATTACATAAAGCCTCTCATTTAAATTTCAAGGTTTATTTTTTATAATATACTGAAAAAATATATCGGCCTGACAACCTTTCTTATACAGAGTTCTTAATATCATATGCATAAAAAAATTTTGTATCAAACTGGGGGTTTTTGATAGACATTAATATGATACAAAATAAAGAGACTGAGTTTGCCTGGAAAAAGCATTTCTCTCTACAAGTCCCTACCCCATACTCAGGGTAGAAAGAAACGGAACTCTAGTATACAGGTGAAGCGGCTTTTCCTTTGCTTGAGTTCTGGGGAATTCAGGCAGGAGATAAGCTCCCTTCAAGAATTGAGTCTTTTGTCCGAAAAGCTATCCGAAAAGAGGAAACTCTAGTATCGATTTAGATCTTATGCATCCATAATAGGTTTCGAGATTTAATACTCACAATTAATTTCGAGACTAATCTCAGAAAGAATTTCGAGATTAATACTCAGGATGAATTTCAATATCAATACTCAGGATGAATTTCAATATCAATACTCAGGTCAGGATGAGTTTTTAATATTAATAATCATATTTTTAAATTAAAGAATAAAGAGTGGCATATATTTTTAAAATAAGAAAAAGCGATGATATATACTTAAAATAAGAAAAAAATGTGCCTTAAAAAGATGTGCTTTTATCATATCATAAAAGGGAGTGGATAGAACGAATGGAAGTCTTTTCAAAAGAATTCTGGTCGCAACCGACGGCTCGGAAAATGCAAGAAGAGCGGCTTCTTATGGAATAAACATAGCAAAGACAACAGGTGCTGAAGTACATGCCCTTTATGTGATCTCTACCCAGCACGCAGTAACTACACGAACGGTTATGGGCTGGAGCGAGGCATTTGAAGAATATCTTGCGAATAAAGGGGGAGCTGCAATTGCCGATGTGAAAAATCTGGGAGAAGAAGCCGGGGTTAAAGTTGAGCCCGCATTCCTGAAAGGTATTCCGGCTGATAAAATCCTTGAATATGCCGAAGAAAGCAATATTGACCTTATAGTAATGGGCACACACGGTCTGACGGGTATCAAAAAATTCCTGATCGGCAGTGTGGCAGAAAAGGTTGTCAGGCACTCCAGGGTTCCAGTAATGGTTATTCGATGAATGCAGGCCCTGAAGGCCTGCTAATTCTTATTTTCAGTGCCGGAAATTGTTATTAAACTGAAGCTTTAATCCTGAAAAATTCCCGAACCTTTAAACACGGCTTTTGCTTCCTCGAAGCTCAGATCCCCGGGGGGCACGATAATATCGGATTCCAGAATCTCTTCCGCTTCAATCGGCTCACCTTTTTCCTTTATTTCCGAAATCAATCTGGCAAGTTCATTCCGGAATTCCTCGGCCTTTCCTTCTTCAACCAGATCCACGATCCGGTTATCGATCTGGTTCAATTCGTCACAGAGAGCCTCAGGCGCCCTGTACTGGCCCTCGCCCATAATCCTGATTATCAATCTTCAGACCTCCTTTCTTTCTTCCGTACTTTCTTCCCCGGTTTTCGCTTTTTCAGGCCCTTTTCCGGCTTCGGCCTTAAGTCTGGCAAGTTCGGATTCTACATTGGTCTGGGTGCTGATCTTTGCAAGTTCCCGATCGATTTCATCCCTGCCGCCTGTGAGGTCTTCGAGTGTGCCGGCTTCCATAAGCTCGTCAATTGCCTCAGCCCGCGCCTTCATCTCTTCGGTCTTATTTTCCGCCCTTTCGAGCGCAAGACCCACGTCTGCCATCTCCTCGCTTATCCCTGTAACGGATTCGTTAATTTTCACCTGGGCTTCAGCAGCTGAGTACTGGGCTTTAATCGACTCTTTCCGGGTCCTGAAAATCTCTACTTTCGTTGAAAGGCGCTTTTCCGAAGCTACCAGTTTTTCTTGCTGCTGCTCAAGCTCAGCAATTTCCCTGTCGATCCCTTCTACCTGCTGCGCCAGAGCGGCTTTCCTCTCAAGGGCCAGCCTTGCAAGGTCCTCCCTGCCAGCGGCAACTGCATCTCTTGCCTGCCCTTCAAGCTTATCCGTGTTCTGAACCAGTTTTGCACGCTGGAGCTGGAGGCGCTTTTTTGAGCTTGCAACTTCTGCAACTCCCCTCTTCACGTTCTGGAGCAGTTCCAGCTGCCTTTCATAGGAATAGTCCAGCGTTTCCCGAGGGTCTTCCATCCTGTTAAGCACTTTATTCATCTTTGATTTGAACACCGTCTCCATCCTTTTGATTAATCCCATATATTTTCCCCTTTGCTTTTTTAAAAGTTTTCAAGCCGAATAGATGAGGCTTCAATGCATATATCTGATATCCGCGCCAGGCCATTTCAGGCACTTTATCCGGTGGTCTGGCAGATTTACAGTCTATTTCTTTTCGCTGGAGTTATATTATTAGCATATCTATGCTTCTACCTATAAATCTCTCTTCCCGAATCAAATACCTCTGTTACTGAATTAGATACCTCTATTACTGAATTGGATATCTCTTTCCTGAGTTAGATATCTTTCTTCCTGAATCAAACTTTTCCTGAATCAAACCTTTCCTTTCCTGAATCGAACATCTATCTTCCTGAATCAAACTCTTCCTTTCCCGAATTAAAGTTCCATTTTCCCAGATCAAATTTTTCTCTTTCTAAGTTTGCTTTCCTGGAGAGGGCAATTGTATAAGTTCATAACTATATATAATATGAAATTATTCGCTGATGTGCGAACGATTTATATAATCTAAATACAACTTATCTAAAGATATTATGGCAAAACCTGAGAGTAAAACAGAATTTTTTTATAATGAAAAGGGATTGATAACAGTAGGCAGTCCTGTTAAACTCCAGATCCTTAATTTGCTCAGGGAAGAACCCAGGTCGTTTGATGAAATCGTAAAATTTACAGCAAAAGCCAAATCAACTATTTCCGTACACCTCAATAATCTCAGGTCGTCCGAGCTTGTGGAAGAAAACTTTGACCCGAAAGATCGGCGCCGAAAGATTTATTCCCTCACCTCCAGCTATATGGGTTGCTCTCAGGAACCTTTCATCGAGCACTACAGGAATTTACTGGAAAAGGCTCCCGCAAACGGAAATGACAGGTTCTGTTTTGCAGAAATCCTGTTCCATGCGCTTTACTTTGGCTTTGAAGCATACGGAATAGACAATGCCCCGATTGTTAAAACGATCGGAAGCGATCTAGGAAGATCCATTTCTCCCATTTTCGAATTCCAGACCCCTGATGAACTCCTGAAAGGGATTGCGGATTTTCTGGAATTCCATGGAAAATGTCGGGTTTCCGTACTCGCAGATCTCCCTGCTCTTCAGATTGAAGACAGTTTCAAAGCCAGATCAATGCCAGTAGTCGGAAAACCTTTCTGCACCTTTAGAGAAGGCATTATTGAGGGAATTCTTAAAGGAAAGCTGGAGAAGGATTGCAGAGTTATCGAGACCGAGTGTTACGGAACAGGGCACGAACACTGCCTTTTTAAGATAACAATATAAATTCCTTTTTTATACTCACGGTTTTACATACAAATTATTATTAATAACTCTGAGTTTTAAATCGCGCTCTATTCTCAAAACCAACTGGCTTATAAAATTTTTCCCAGACCAGCTCTTTTTTTCGGGCGTCAGCCTATTTTTCTCCTCAGGGCACGTTTCTCATAAGGCGATCGGTCAGCGAGCATCTCCGATTATGACTCCCATTTCGGACTTGAGGCGAGGCCCTATTGCTGCAACTATGCCAGGGCCGTCGGTTTTTTCCCGGCATACGATTGCATGCTCCAGCAGCCCCAGGCGCTCAATTTCGTAAATATCCCTTCCGTGACCTGTTTTTTTAATCGCGCTTTTGATTTCCGAACGGGTTGCTCCGTTAACCGTTACCCTATCGGTAGCTGCTTTTTTCCAGCTCCACCAGAGGTCAAGCTGTTTTTTGGTGAAACGAGCTTTTAAATTCTTATTTTCCTCAATAACCTCGACTTCGACCGGCAAATGGGGTATAAGGCCAAATCTCGAGGCAAGCTGTTTTGGCTTCCCGCTGCCCAGAGCTTTCAGTTCCCCGGCTTCGACCCTTACAGGCACACCAATATTAACCAGAAAAGCATCCTCTCCGAAAGCCTGCAAAAAACCCATGTACATCTTTCCGGATTCGGCTTTCTTCGCAGGCGTTCCATATCTCGAGGTCAGCAAATTCGCAGACACTTCTTCGTCCTCGCCTTCAAGGGTGAACTCGGCCCAGTTTTCAGGGGTAATAGAGATCTCAACTTTTACTTCAAGGTCTTTCAATTCATTCTCAACCAGGGTTTTCAAAAGCTCAGCCATCCTTTCCCGGTTCTTTCCGTAAATATGCTGGAGGGTTACAACTCTTATCATATTCTTCCTACCAATTCTCTCTTCTGTTGTTTTTGCCGGGAACCGGGCAGTCCCTCAGCCCCTGAGGTAAGCTTCCAGAAGCTCTTCACTTTCTTCCAGGGCTGAGATGACAGTTTCGTTAATCGGGATTTCTGCCTTTTCAATCTGGTTCTGGAGTTTCTTTATGTCCCGACTGTAAGGGCCAAGTTTCCGGGAAATCGTGTCCCTGCTGTCTCCCTGTTCCACTGCACCCCTGTGGATGCTCTCAATTTTATTCCGGAGTTTTTTTACCTTCTCAAGCGTCTCGGCACTCAGAGGGTCAAGCTCTTCTGCCTGTTCAGGTTCTTTCTCTTCTTCCTCGTCTGCAGTTTCTTCCCTTTCAGTACCTGTATCTCGGGATTCCTCTTTCTGGTCCTCCGCCGGTTCCTCTGCGATTATATCCCTGAACTCTTTGAGGGCAGATTCGACATCTCTTCCGTACTCCGTAAGCTCGACAAATTTTATCCGCCCCTCGAATGTGAATCTTATAAGTCCGCACTGTTCCATTTTCGCGAGGATTCTTGTGGTATGGGCAAAGGTGGAATCTATCTCTTTAGAAATAACAGATGCATAGGTCTTCCCCATCGAGCCTATAAATAGCAATGCACGAGTGGGTTTTTCCTGCAAAAATAACTTTTCTGCATTTTCATCGGACATAATATCACACTGGGATTTTTCTAGCGGATTACTTCTGGGTCTGAAACAAAGCGTTTTAAGTATTCTTCGATGGTTTATATATAATACCGTGATAGTTTCTAATCTGCATTTTTACATCTGCCTTTTACCTCTGCATCTTTACCTGAGGAACTCACCCTGAAAGTGCCCTGATTATTTCCTTTATTTCTGTTATAGGCGCATCGGTTCGGAATGAAGTGCCGCTGAAGTGGGTCCTTGACGCTTCAAATCCATGAGCCCTGAGGGCTTCTATCAGGATTTCCATTCCGGTCGCAGAAGCTCCGAGTTCTTTACAGATCACGTGCTGGTCATAGAACATCGGGATATCGAGTTCATCCCTGCAGAAAGTAATTAACTTTTTTGCTTTATCTTTTGTGTTTAAAGGATGCACTTCAAGTTCGGAGATAACTTCGTTACAGAAGGCCTGTTCCCTGAACGGCCCAAGCCACAGAGGGCCTGCAATTTGTGTGAAAGACCCGCAAACAGGGCATTCCTTTTCAATATGTACTGCAAGTCCGTATACCGGCCCTCGAAATCCGCATGTCGGACAGTGAATGCTGAAACCCATTAACTTCAGGGTTCGGTCAGTCTGTTTTGTTCCGGGAAGAACTTCGAGGTAAGTGCGAACATAGTGGCGTGTCACATGGGAGAGCAGGGGTGACATTCCTTTTTCATGCTTTGCAAGCTCTCTGGCGCAGGCCCCCAGGAGAACTCGAAGGCCCATTTCACTATGGTATTCCGTGTTAAGGGGTACAGCCGCATATTTTCTTATCCCGGCTTTCAGGTGGGCTCCGCATAAGGGGGCCGTATCCGTTGCCGTAACCGACAGCATACTCCGAACCGAGGCCGACGCTGCGTCCAGGAAGGGTGAAGGGGTGCCGAAAGGATCAATGTCCACGATATGGAATTTTTGCTCGTGAAGCAGCACATTTGCGTTTTTGCGGGTAGCCAGGGTTTTTTCCTCAAGCCCGTTAATTTTGATATTTTCCCTTATTATTTCAAATGCGTCGGGACTCCAGTCATTCATCGTCGCATGGATCCCTACTTCGCCTGCAATCCGAAGCCCCCTTATCCCTGACGCTGAGAAAGCGTCCACATAACGAACTTCTTCCCTGAGAATCTCTTTTCTCGAAAGAAGCCTTTCCACAAATGCAGCCGTAGCTGCAACATTAATATCGCGGTTAAGCTCCATCTCCGGATTGTAAAAAACCGGAGCTGCCGAGGGGGGGAAGGTTGCGTCCGGAGGCGGGACCGGGACTGAAACCTTTGTTGTGCCTTCGACTATAGTTTGATATGTCATTTGAAACTGCTATACTTTGGGATCTTATTTTACAGTGATGGTCATCTGCATTTTCGGATATCCCTTTACACTGAAACTGTAGCTTCCGGGCTCATCGAATGTATACTCCAGGGTATTCCCATAGGCAAGCCTTTGATCCTCGAAAAGATACTCCCTGCTGGTCAGGACAAGCACACTGGATTCCTGGTAATTCCTCCATACAACCGTATCTCCGGTATTGACCTCCAGTCTTGGAGGAATCATAAGATAATCCTTAAGCCTTACAGGGTGGGATGTCGGCGCGGTTCCGGCAGGCTGCGCGGCCCCGGATAATCCCCCTTCTTCGGTCCCTTCTTCTGTTTGCCCTGGTTCAGGCTCTTCCTGGATTCCCGAAATCGCCGTCTCTTCCGGTGTCCCCAATTCTCCCTGTGTCTCTGTTCCTATCGGTGTTTCAAACTCTTCCTGTGCTATCGTTTCTTCCTGTATCCCCATTTCTTCAGGTGTCCACCCTTCTCCCTCTATACCTGTCTCTTCCGATGTCCAGATATCTCCTTCAGTTCCTGTCTCTTCCGGTGTCCCCAATTCTCCCTGTATTTCTTCTGGTGTCATCATTTGTCTCGGTCTTTGCGAGCCTCCTGAACTGCCGCCTGCCCCTTCATCTTCTTCCTCATCCTCTTCCTCGTTTTCCGAACTCAGGCAACCCGACATTATTACTGACAGGACTATCAGGAGTAAAATTATTTTTTTTGTTACCAATCCCCTCCCCCTTATTATTACTCTCCTTTTTGTTCTCCCAGTTTAATATAAGCCTTTTATAAATAATAATGCTTTCTTATAACAGTCCTTTAAGCCGGAGTTATTTTTGAAGCACGGACATGAATTTTGAGTGATAAGTGCTGATCCGGATAATATAATACGGAATTAAATTTAGTGTTACTTTGTATACTGTTTAGAAAAGAAATTACAGCGTTAAAGGCCTAAGTTACAACATGAAGCCTCAATACCCGGAAAATTTTTCAGGCTTTTTGAGAAGGTACCGGACCTGAAAATTCACCTGCGTATCTATCCTGAGTTACTCCGGAAAAGGAAGGCCTGTTAGGAAATCTGCAGTGCGCCTGCCACGGTAAAATTTCCATAGACAGGGATTGTAGAACAAAAGCCCGTGCGTATCCCGGGAGATGCAAAATAAAGCTTATGCGTGTCCTGGGAAGCTCCTGTTTAAAAAAAGTAAAAAATTGATTTGCCGGGAAATTTTCTCGGCCTTTCCTGTAAATCCATGTTCCATGATTTTCTGGACTTTCTTCGGAACAATGAAACTATTCTAACCCTTCATTAGGCCAGCTTTTCCTGAGCTTTCTACTCATTAGTTTTGATGAACTATTCTTCAGGGCTCAGCCACACTAACACTGACATTCATTCTGGGCTGCCCGACAATACTGAAGTGATAATCTCCGGTCTCGTTGAAGGTATAAGCAAAAGCGCGCCTGTACACAAGGTTTGTGTTCTCAAAAAGATTTTCTTCACTCACAAGGGTAAAGGCCCTTTTCGGATTATCCTCCAGATTTAACCAGGCAACAGTTTCTCCTCTCTTAATGTCAAGACTTGAGGGACTTGCTCTATTATTTTCCAGTCTTACAGGATAAGGAGTCTGTTTTATGCCAGGAGTTGAAACCCCGACTGTTCCCTCGGTTTCGTTTTCTTCCGAAGTTACGTTTTCTTCCGGTGTTTCAGTTTCTACAGCAGTTACATTTTCCTCCGGCGTTTGGGTCTCCACGGCAGTTACATTTTCTTCCGGTGTTTCTACAGCAGTCAAATTTTCTACAGGGGTTGCAGTTTCTTCAGGAGTTGCATTTTCCTCTGGCGAGGGCTGTTCGTCCCCTGCGCACCCTGAGAGTAAAACGGCGCCGAATATGAGAAGCAGCACAATTATTTTTGTTTTCATTTTATTCCCCACATCTTAAGGTTGTGAAATTTCGGAAATTAATACCTCAACTCGAAATTTCACGCAATTTCAAGCTAGTATTTGATTCGAAACTTAACCGTTCAGGTTTAATCAACCTTTATTGCCTTATAGGGCTCAGTACTTTGTAGTATTGCAGTCTTTCTTTAAGGGCATTTCGAATCCAACTTTTCTTTTTCAAGATGACCCGTACATATAAATATACTTTTCACTCTTTTTGAATTATTCTTATTATTTTGAATAAGTACCCCTTTTAAAAGCTCCTGAAGCTCGCTTCCACATCCCCGGCAATTCAAGCTTAACTTATTAACAATTTTAATATTGCACTCGCATATAAAGGTATTAGCGGCTAAGCAGTAATTACGATATCGAAAGCACCAATTATGGGACCGTAAGCGCCAATTACGGAATCGTAAGTACCAGTTATGGGATGTAAGGCGACAATTATGAGATCTAAATATCAATCATTAGATTGCAAGCTCTCTTTAAAGCTCATCCCAAAACTTGATTTAACCTCATTGCTTCTAACGTTACAACTCCGAAATATGATATCTCTTTGATTTCATATCTTGGAAA
>CAZSVY010000146.1:0-4026 GCA_964610495.1 uncultured Methanosarcinales archaeon | reverse complement strand
TGAGAAAACCTGAACAAATTCCATAAAGTTCGGATTCAATTTCGGAAAGATTCGAAGGACAAACGCCTGTGCCGAAACCTATAAATATTTAAAGTTACATTGTGAGAGTCGCTCATTCAATGAGAATAACAATGCGTGGGCCCGTAGCTTAGTCAGGCAGAGCGATGGACTCTTAATCCATAGGCCGGGGGTTCAAATCCCTTCGGGCCCGCTACCGTTATCTATTTTTGATGAACTTTATCTGTTTTTGTGGATTTTTTATTTGTTTGCTAATTCGTTTGCTAATTGCACTTATTCGATAATTTGATTTATTTGAAATTTGATTTATTCAATAATGCGGTTTATCTGGTAACTGGATTTATTCGAGAATTTTGGTTTTATGCAATAAATTAAGGGTTTTAAGGCTTGAATACAGTATCATCTCAGCTTTTTTGTATCAATATATCATTACCTCCTCGTTGCCATCCTGACTCCGACTTTTAAGAGAAAATCGAAAAACTGATATTGCAAAGAAATGTAGAGTACGAACCAATGTACGAACCAATTATTTTACCTATTGTAATTTAGCGCTTTTAAATTGTTTTCACTAAAATATTTTCTCTTACATCCAGGTTATCAATAGGTAAATAACGGGTAGCTTTTGACGAACATTTTGAAGGTAGTTTTATCTTATTCGTTATTCCCTGGTCTTTCGCTCCAATTTCAATCTCGGAGGTGAGAATAACGGTGCCTCCAGAAATTATTGAGATTTCGATAAACCTGAATTCTGGGGAAGGCGAGCCATTATACAGCGAAAATAATTAAAACGGATTTGAGGAATCAGATGGAGAATTTAATTCAAGAACCCGTAACCAGAAATCGGTATCTTTGGGTTGATTTGATCCGGATAATAGCGATATTTTCAGTGGTAGCAATCCATGTGGACACCTTCGGACCCTACTGGAATAGAATACCATGGATAGACTGGTGGGCAGCTAATGTATATAATGCAATAATACGTTTCGCGGTTCCGATATTATTCATAATGAGCGGTTACCTGTTACTGGATAAACAGGAAGATGATCGAATCTTCTTCTCAAAGAGGTTTACCAAGGTCGTTATACCTCTGGTTGCATGGTCAATAATCTATATGATATTCGCGCACAAATACGATGTACTTAGTATATTTACCCTGGAATTCGTGCAAAAACTCCTGACCAATGACATTTTTTACCACCTGTACTTCCTGTACTATATCATCGGATTGTATCTTATCACACCGCTTTTACGCAGAGTTCTGGCGCATGCAAACCTGTACGATGTCCGTTATTTTCTGGTATTATGGTTTTTCTTCACGCCTGTCAACCAGTTAATAGGATTTTTCGGATACAATATTGGGATACCTGTAGAAGCCGCAACCGGGAATCTCGGTTTATATCTCACCGGTTATGCCATCAAAAAAACCCGGATGACTGACAGAACGATATATTTGTCGGGAGTCATAGTTGCTACTTCGCTAATCGTTATGACCTTCGGGTCTTATATTATGAGCGTGAATAGCGGAAAATTCAATACGTTTTTAACTTCGACAAGTATAACACAAACAACATACGCGATATGTTTATTCATCCTGCTCCGGGAAGCCCTGGGCCGTATGACGTTAGCAATGCCATGCATGAAAATAGAAAACATTATAAGGGCTGTTGCCGAAGCTTCCATGGGAATATACCTCGTTCACCCAATGCTATTACATTATATACGTCATGGGGTGTTCGGTATGTTTTTATTATCTCCGTCTTTTCTGAGCCCGATAATATCCGTCCCACTGGTTACGGCTTTACTGTTCGTTGTTTCTCTGATTATTGTGATAATAATGCAGAAAATACCTTTGATCAGGAAAATTGTGCCTTGATTTATCCTGAATTTGTTCTGGATTCTTTTCGGATTCGTTCCAGATTCTTTCCGGATTTTGTCCTGAACTTTCCCCTAATTTATCTTGAGTTTTGCCCTGAATTTTCAAATTTATATTTCCCAATCCAGTTTTGTAAAATTCACAGATAAAGATAGAATTTAGAGAAGCTCTACAAAAGTTTGTTTTTTCGATAGATCGAACTCTTAACCCAGCAGTTTATTCTACGGGGTTATTCCTTAACCTTATCTTGTTAAAAGAGCAGTAATATATTTGGAAACGACTAATTGCTAAAATTGTCAAATATAAAATATCTGAACGGGTGCAGCTCTAATGCCAAAAGTAAGCGTTGAAATCCCCCAGGAGCTTCTGGATGACCTTAACAGGCATGTGGGAGATAACAAAAAATTTGTTAGTCAGTCTGATGCTATCCGAACCGCCATTCGAAAGATGCTGGATATGATGGATGATATCGATAGAAGGCACGGGAGACTCGATAAATGATCAGAAATCCTGAAAATCAAAATTAGTTGTAAAAATCAACTGCAAAATCAATTACAAAACCAATTAGAAACTAATTAAAAAGCAATCAAAAAATTAAAATCAATTATACAACTAATTAAAGCCAATTAAAAGCAAATAAAAAATAATTATAAAAATCAATTATAAAAATAACCCCTCTGTTTCCACTGTGCTTTGACATCTGTCGGCTATTTTTTAAGAGATCTGATACTGTTGTGTAGCTTCCACTGGAAGGAAAAATGAAGCCTGAGAAATCAGGCTATGGAACTTTCAGGTTATGAATTTTCGATATAAATTTCATATAAAAGCTAATTAAAAAGTTCAGGGTCAGAGAGCTTCCCTAAAATCCCTTATACCCTGAGCTACATTGGAAAGCAGGATGAATGCTATCCTCTGGTTAGGCCAGGAGCCCAGCCCGCAGTCAGGACCTACGTACTTTATCAGGTTGCCAAAGCGCCTGTAATAAACCTTGAGCCTCCTGGTTATAGTAGCCGGGGTTTCAAGTCCGCTAACAATTTCCGGAAGATATTGCTGGTCTTTCCAGACATTGGTGCAGTATCTTTCATTAAGGATTCCTGCGAGGGTGAAGATATCAGTTCTTGCAATCCCGAGCCTCAGGAAAGAATCCGTGTCTTCCAGTATTTTCCTGTCTATCAATTCCAGGTAGGAAGGCGTGCCTGCGGATTCTACTCCTATAACATTTATAGTGGGAGCTTCACAGGCAAGATTATAGTAAAGAGGAGAGTGAAGGTGAATCTCTACATCGGCTCCCCACTTACTGGCCGCTTTTGAAGCGTCGGTAAGGGCAGAGATAATATCGTTTTCATCGAAAGTAATCTCAGGATTCAGCCCGATACTGGGCTCATCAATAGAAACCGTTGTGATCTTGAAGTTTTTTGCAGATCTCATTGAGTTTCTAACGAAATTATTTACGCTTTTTGCAAAAAGAGAATAGATGTCCGTATACCGCGTACCCCCAAACTCTTTCAAATAAAGTTCGGTCGGACCGGTTACGCAGATTCGGACCTTGAGAGTTTCCCCGAATTGTTCCTTATAGGCTTTTGCAACCTTCTCTATAGCCTCAAGCTCCTCAATCCTGGCACACTCAAGTTTTACCTCAAAAGGGTTGTCACAGCAGTTAGAATCCCGGATAACCTTCAGAAACTGTTCATTCATATCCTGATACTGGGGATAGGTAGGAACATTCACACCTGCATCTATCTTCTGCTGAAAGGCATCATTGATTACCGTAAAGAGTTTCTCATCTTCTGCTCTCGTTTTAAAGGCATTTTGGACCCACTCCTTACTTATTCCGTCAGGAAGGGGATAACTTCCAATATCGTCAAAGATGATTTCTTCCATATCCTCTTAGTATACCTTTGAGGATTTAGCGTTATTGGAAGACAGAAAAAATATAAAAAAAGAGAGAAAATAGAAAAATGTTTGAAAAACTTAATTTCATCCGGCTATCCAGTTCATAGGAAAAAATTATTCTTTCTATCACTCAGGAAAAAATTACTCTTCCTGTCTCTTCTTTTCTGCATTGAATTCATTAATGCCTTTTGCGGTATTCCCAAGCAGTTGGAAAGCAAGTTCCTGATCCGGCCAGAAAGCCA
>CAZSVY010000145.1:0-7521 GCA_964610495.1 uncultured Methanosarcinales archaeon | reverse complement strand
ATAGTTGATCCGACCGGGGCTTTTACGGTGTACGCAGGGCAGTACCAGCCTGAAGCGTCTATCTTTTTTTCAACGGTACAGGTTCCTGCTTTCATTGCCCTTACAGGAAAAGCCAGGATATACGAACCCGAACCCGGCTCGGTTTTTGTATCTATCCGGGCTGAAGAGGCAAATGTTGTGGACGAGGAAATCCGCAACAGATGGATTGTAGATACCTCAGAACAGACGGTTGAGAGGCTTGAAGTCTTCTCGGATGCCCTCGCCAGCGGATATCATGGAGAAGAACTTCGAGAATACCTTGTGGAGAAAGGCGTTTCTTCCGAGCTTGCGGAAGGGATTTCCATTGCGCTTGAACGGGAACGTTCTCCCGGTGAGTTTGCAAAACTACTTCGGGCTTCTATCAGGGAGGGCCTCAAAACCCTGGATCTGGATTCAGGCGAAGGTACAGGCGCCAAGGCTGACCAGAAGGAATTTGTGCTCGAATTGCTCAGGGAAATGGGTGGAAACAAAGGAGTTGATTACGCAGCTTTTATGGACGCTGCGGCTTCCAGAGGCATTTCTGAGCAGGTTGTAGAAGAGGTTATCCGTGCTCTGCTTGCAGGCGGACAGTGTTACGAACCGAAGATAGGGATAATCAGGCTGGTAGGATAATCTTGCAGGGAAGAAAACCTTAATAAAAACAAAACGAGCAGGGTTCGCCTCTAATATGTGTGATAATGCTTAAGTGTAATCAGGTTGATTGGTATTCTCTATTAAAATTTAATGTTTCATGCTTATCGTATTTATCTGGAGAAATTGACATGAAAGTATTGGTCAGCGACTCACTCTCCAACGAAGGTTTGGAGATTCTAAAAGAACACTTTATGGTTGACGTTTCCACCGGGCTTTCCGAAGACGAGCTGGTGAAAAAAATCAAGGATTACGATGCTCTTGTAATACGCAGCGGTACCCAGGTCACTCAGAAGATTATCGAGGCTGCCGACAACCTGAAAGTTATCGGGAGAGCCGGGGTCGGAGTTGACAACGTCGATGTGGATGCAGCTACAAAGAAAGGCATTATTGTGACTAACGCTCCCGAAGGGAATATGATTTCGGCAGCAGAGCACACTATTGCCATGATGATGGCAATGTCCAGGAACATCCCCCAGGCAAACGCTTCCCTGAAAGCCAGGGAATGGAAACGCAATAAATTCACGGGCATTGAGGTCAAAGGCAAGACCCTGGGAATCATAGGGCTCGGAAGAATCGGTTCCGAAGTCGCAAAAAGGGCTTCAGGGCTTGAGATGAACCTTATGGGGTATGATCCTTTTATTTCCGAAAAGCGGGCCATTGAGCTTGGAGTCAAGCTGGCTACAGTTAATGAAATCGCAAAAGCAGCCGACTATATCACAGTGCACACACCTCTTATTAAAGAAACCAGGAATATTCTTGATGAAGAACAGTTTTCCCTGATGAAACCCGGTGTCAGAATCATCAACTGCGCCCGCGGCGGCATTATTAGCGAAGAAGCCCTGGCAAAAGCTCTTGAAAGCAGAAAAGTAGGCGGCGCAGCAATAGACGTTTTCGTCGAAGAACCTCCTTTCAACAGCCCTCTCCTGAATTATGACAATGTCGTAGTTACTCCTCATCTCGGGGCCTCCACACAGGAAGCCCAGGTCAATGTGGCAATCGATATTGCAAAGGAAGTCGTATCCGTCCTTACAGGCGGGCTTGCAAAGAACGCAATCAATATCCCCTCGGTAAAGCCGGAAGCTATGGCAGTCCTTGCCCCTTACATCAGGCTCTCGGAGATTATGGGCAAGATTGCAGGGCAGCTCGTGAATGGAAATTACGAAAAGGTAGAAATCGGATACAATGGGGAGATTTCCGGAAAGGACACCAGGCCCCTTACAGTCTCGGCACTCAAAGGGCTGCTTGAGATGGCTCTAGGTTCCGGAGTAAACTATGTTAATGCCCCTATCCTTGCAAAATCCAGAAAGATTGCAGTCGTGGAGAGCAAGTCCGAATCTTCTGAGGAATACTCTTCAACTATCAGTATCAGGCTTAGCAGCAACGGACAGGCGAAACTGGTTGCAGGCACTGTTGTCGGGGATGAACCAAAGATTGTTGCAGTCGATGACGACAGGGTAGACATCTTCCCTGCAGGCCGTATGATCTTTGCCAAACACATCAACAGGCCCAATGTTATCGGACCGTGTTGCCTGGTGCTCGGCAAAAACAATATCAACATCTCAGGCATGCAGGTTGGCAGGGCAGAAATCGGAGGCGTGACCATGATGGTTCTTAACGTAGATTCTGAAGTTTCTGACCCTATCCTTGACGAGGTCCGGAAAGTTGAAGGAATACTCGATGCCAAACTTGTGACCCTCTAAACTTTCCTTTTCAGGAAGGTTTTACTCCGGCAGAAGTTCGGGATGAAAAATCCTGTGCCGGAGCCTTTAAATTTTTCAAGTCTTAACCTTAAAAGTCTTCATCTTAAACTATTATCTTAAACTTCTTCATCTGAAATTTCTGTATCTTAAATTTCTGTACCTCAGAGTATTATTAAGCTATTATATTAAACTCTCAGTATTATAATAGACTAATAATAGACTCTTCTTGCCAGTATCAATTTTTAAGGGGTCAGTTAATGGAAGAACTTAAACGCGTAGTTTCCGTTCCTTTTAAAAAAACGCTTGCAGCTTCTCTTTCGGAAAAGGATTTTGAGTATTCCCTGGCTTTCGACCTGAAATGGTTTTCCCCGAAAATTGCCTCAAAGGTAAAGGAAAAAGCCCTTGAAGCAGGTTTTCTCTCCCTTAAAGCCGGGGCTCTTGTGCCTTGCTTTGATGTGGAAAGTATCCGGCTTCCGCATGCTTTCAAGCCGTCGGAGAATTTTCTTGAAAATCAAAACTCCGGAGGAAAAACATCAGTGAAGGAAGAAATTTCCTTTGAACAGGTTCTGGAATTTATCTCCGCAGATACCGGGGTAAACCGGCAGAAACTCGTTTCCGAAATTAACTCCATGCAGGACCGACTTTCCTACCTTGTGGATATCCGAATCGTGGCACTTATTGTAGCAAAAAGGTTCGGATGTAATATCGAAGCAATCTTCGGGAAGGTTGCCAGGTCTGTACTTGGCATCTCATTTCAATAAATCTCTGCAATTACTCAAATAGATGGAAGGGAAGTCACAGCTTTCTTAAGCCGTTACAGGAGAGTTATCCTCTCGGTTGTCCTCCCGGATAACTTTACCATATTTTTAGACATTCTAGTTTATAACGTCTATAAGTTTTTATGAATTGCCTCCATAAGTCGAGGAGCCGATAATTTTGGTGTAACTATTTCTATATATGCACCTTTTTTAGAACTATCCAGCTCTTTCATGGTCTTATCAAGGTCACCGCAGGTGGTGACCTTTCTCGTTATCCAGTTATTGCAACCAAGTACCTCTGGCAATTTATGATACTGCCACTCTGCAATGTCATTATAGCAGTAATCTAATTTTTTAGATAGCATTTTTTCTATCAGGTAGCCGTGATTATTCAGCACGAAGATAATAGGTTTCAGACCATAGCGATAAAACTGGCTTATCTCCTGGGCGGTCATCTGGTGTGATCCTTCGCCCGTTATAAGAATCACTCGTCGATCAGGTGCAGCCAGTGCAGTGCCAAAGGAAGCCGGAGTAGCCCAACCTATGGCTCCCCAGAGCATCTGGCTCTGGAACTTAACTCCTTTCGGTAAAAGTACAGGCAATAATCCATAAAAGGATGAGGTAGAGTCAGCTATAATTATGTCATCGGGTTTAAAAAATTCGGCGTATTTGGCGTATAAATAGTCAGCTGTTATTGGGTCTTCAGCATTTTCCTCTGGAATTGCGGGACGCCTGGCCACAGGCCACGTGATACCGGTACGCTTATTAAGCCTTCTGGCGAGTTCCTCCAGTACATCAAGCATTTTTACATTGATATAATCAGTATACCCGATATGTACACTGGAAGGCATGATATTGATAATTCGGGATTTATCCAGCTTTGCCGTGAACATGCCCATATTAATATCAGACAGGATAGTGCCTATGGCAAGTATGCAGTCGCAGGATTCCACAAACTCCTTAATCTCAGGATTGATAAGCTGTCCCATATATAATCCCATGTAGAAGGGATTGGTCTCGTCAAGCACCGACTTATCCAGCGCCAGAGTAGCATAAGGCAAGCCTGAAGCATTAATAACAGCCATAGCCAGGTCCTTGAGGCCAAAACGGTCAACAAGAAAACCCGGCACAATACAGGCTTGCTTTGCATTCGAGAGTTTACCTGCAATAATTGAGACCACTTCTTCAAGAGTCGCAGGATCGCTTTTTACAGGTATTCTTGCAGGTGCCGTAAAGGATGAGATATCTGCATCCACATAGTCGTGAGGTATTGCAATGTAGACAGGTCGGCGGTTTTCCAGGGCTGCTTCAATAATATTCTCGACTTCTTCAACGCAGTTTTCCGGAGTAAGCATTGTACTCGCACATACTACTGGCGTAGCCATATCCATAAATGTGCTGTATTCTCCATCACCCAGCGAGTGGTGCACTATGACATGTCTCTTCTGTACCTGCATTTTCGGCATTCCGACAATATGGAATACCGGATTATGCTCCGCATAAGAGCCTGCTATACCGCATAACGCCGAGAGCTCACCTACGCCAAAGGTAGTAGACAGTGCTGACATGCCATTAATACGAGCATACCCATCAGCAGCATAAGCAGCATTCAGTTCACTGCAGCAGCCTATCCAGCGAAGCTCCTTATCATCACATATGGCATTGTTGATAGGAAACGCAAAGTCTCCTGGCACACCGAAAATATCCCTTATTCCCAGTTGCTTTAATCTATCCAGAAGATATTGAATAACTGTCGGCATAATAATTACCACCTGGTTAAGTTTGATTGTCTCGTCACATCAGATCAAGCTCAGCTTTCATCAGTTTTGAGAATTTAGTTAGAAGTTTAGTTACTTTTAGGTTCAAAAACGGCATTTCCACCGGATTTTCAGCAGCTAGTGGAGTGAAAAACAGGCGCGAGCAGGGTCAATTAGGCAATCTTTGTCTTGCGCCTTTGCTAACATACTATCCATCTAGTCCTGGCATCTACAAAGAAATCTAATGTTGTTCTGTGCCTGGTCACAGTTCGAATAACAGCCCAGCACGATATTGATCGCGGGAGCGATCAATTGTTCCCCGATTAATAGATTCGTTTAATATTATAAAAATAAGGCTTTTTTCTAATGCATCTAGGATATCTCTAATTAACTCCGAAAGTCAGCTCTCTAATTAATAAGTAAACGAAGATACCTTGTTTTGAATAAGCGGATCGCGCCGGGTCGATTATGCTGGCATGTCTAATGTTTATAATGTAACGCGCCAGCGTAACTCTGATTCAGTAGCATTATGAGGTTATGAGTAGATAGAAAAAAAACAACCCGTTTTGTCATATGGAATTCTGGCAAACTGGAACTTAGGATTACACATAATCTTTATGTACTAGAAATGTTATTCACATCTTACCAATTCCGACTAATCGCTTGTTCTTTAATTTGTCGTTTCCGGGATTAAGTCCCGCAGAGGCAATTATAGCGATGTTCGAACGCGATAGGGAATTTTTTTCCGCGTGAGTGAGATTATACAAATCTTGCGGAGGAACATACATTGGGTAAAAAATCACTGGTAAAACTGACAAGAAAAACAAATCCAAGAATCGTTTCTCTGATTCTTACCCTGAAAGATGGGGCAAATGCAAACACTGCCCCCATCTGGAAGGATATCGCGAAACGTCTTGAGATGCCGTCCAGAAACTATGCGGCTGTGAATATAAGTAAGATCAACAGGCACACTGCACAGGATGATATCCTGCTTATTCCGGGAAAAGTTCTGGGCGCAGGTCTCCTTGACCACTCTGTAACTGTTGCAGCTCTAACCTTTAGTGACTCTGCAATTGACAAGATCACAGAAGCCGGTGGCAAGTGCCTGAGTCTCGAAGAGATAATGGAAGCAAATCCAAAAGGGTCCGGTATCCGGATATTCCGCTGAGGTGTCGAAGATGACGGTTATCGATGCAAATGGGCTTATTCTGGGGCGTCTTGCAAGTACGGTTGCAAAACAGTTGCTTTCAGGAGACGAAAAGATTTATATTGTAAATGCTGAAAAAGCCGTAATTTCTGGCTCAAGGGCTACCACCCTCAAAGATTACCGGGAAACCCGGGAAAGAGGAGCTACGGAATTCGGGCCTTACTTCCCGAAGCGTCCGGACCGCATCCTTAAGAGGACTATCCGTGGCATGCTGCCCTATAAGAGAGCAAGAGGCAGGGATGCAATGTCCAGGCTCAAAGTCTATGTAGGTGTCCCCTATGAACTCAAGGGCGCTGAAACAATCACCATTGCAGATGCCGATATGAGGCTTTTAAGCTCCAGCAAATATATTGAGCTTGGTGAAGTGAGCCAGAAAATGGGTTCAAAGTTCTAAAGGGTGAGTCCTCATGGTCAAAGTAGTTAATTCATCTGGAAAGCACAAGACTGCAACTGCACGTGCAACAGTCACGAAAGGAACCGGTAAGGTCAGGATCAACAAAATTCCGCTCGAGCTATATACTCCAGAGCTTGTAATGATGAAGATCTCAGAACCTCTGCTGATCGCAGGAAATGAAGTGGTCTCCGGGCTTGATATTAATGTAGATGTCCGGGGCGGTGGAATTGTCGGGCAGGCTAATGCGGTAAGAACCGCAGTTGCCAGAGGTATTGTGGAATGGACAAATGACACAATCATCAGAGACAACTTCGCAAGCTATGACCGCAATCTACTTGTAAGCGATTCCAGGCAGAAAGAGTCAAAGAACTTTGGCGGACCTGGAGCAAGGGCTAAATACCAGAAATCTTACAGGTAAGACTATGATCCCAGTCCGATGTTTCTCATGTGGAAAAGTAATCTCAAACTATTGGGATGAGTACAAAAGACGTGTCAGTGATGGCGAAAATGGTGCCGTAGTGCTGGATGATCTTGGGATCACCCGCTACTGCTGCCGCAGAATGATTCTAAGCCATGTTGAACTCGTTGATGTGCTTTCGCCGTACCAGTAAGGGACCGTAGGGTAGCCTGGTCCATCCTTCGGCGTTCGGGACGCCGGAACCTGAGTTCGAATCTCAGCGGTCCCATTTCCCTATTTCCAGGGTGCTGGTTTAAGGCATGTACTGTAAAATATCAAACTTATCATGATTCTCAATTATCGGAATTCATCGGAGCGTTTTTAAGTTAAGGGTGATCAGTTGGTCAAGGAAAAGTATACCCGGTTCGAGCGTGCACGAATTGTAGGTGCAAGATCATTGCAAATCGCAATGGGGGCTCCTGTCCTTGTTGAAGATGACGGGCGGCTGGATCCTCTCAGTGTCGCTATTGAAGAGTTGAAGGCCGGAGTTATTCCTATTACGGTCAAACGTAAAACCAGTTGAAAACGCAGTGGGATACATTTTCAGATATCGAATGTGTTTTATTGTTGATTCTA
>CAZSVY010000144.1:0-9365 GCA_964610495.1 uncultured Methanosarcinales archaeon | reverse complement strand
TTGCCCAGAACTACGATTATTGGCAGCGAGAAAGTAAGAATATTGTTTAAAGCCGGGCTTAATGATTTTATTACTATCCAGTACACAATCAAGTTTAATAAATAGTATCCTAAAGTTAATGAAAAAACCGTGAAAAGAACTTTTTTATTTTTAGTGATTTCCCTCATAGTTTTGATATAGTTTTCCTTATGTTCTTTATTCTGAAAAAACATCTTAAAAAAAACAGACACGGCTTTTTCGTTTGTCATAACGACTATTCCGGCAATGGAAAGTGACATTACAAAGGTCATCAGGTAGATTAACTCCCGATCTTTAAAAAAGAGCGCTATTGCCAGTACACTTAAGATCATCAGACAGATAACGTCTACAATTCGGTCCATTATTACGGTTGGGATACTCCTTGATTTCTCCGAATCCAAATAAAAAGCTCTTGAGACTTCCCCTGTCCTGCCCGGAGTGAGTGCCCCGTAAAAGGTGCCCATCAGAATGATTTCCAGCGACCTGAGAATTGGAATCTTGATATCGATGCAGTTAAGTAAAGTCTGCCACTTTTTCGCTTTTATTAAATACATGAGAATAACAAAAGGCAGGGAAAAGGAGAGCAGCACTATATTCACTTCAGTAAACACTTCGTAAATAGCTTTTACATCGAGCTTACTTAATAGATACGATAACAGCCCCAGACTAACTGCAAGTTTACCTGTCGTTTTCCAGTTCATAACTATCAAACTTTATAATATAATCGTCATTGTTTCTGGAGTTTGTGATCAGTTCTCCTATCAGTCCCAGGGAAACAAATTGGGCTCCTATAACTGTAAGCAGTATCCCCAGCATAAGAAGAGGTCTGTCCCCAATCCTTGTACCTGTAGCCCATAACAGGAGAAGGTACATGGAAATCGCGATTCCTGAAAAACCTAATACGAAGCCTATGCCTCCGAACATATGCAGAGGCCTTTTCTTATATAGCATTAAAAAAGTAACTGTTATCAGGTCAAGACAACCTTTCAAAAGTCTTTCGGCTCCATATTTTGACTTTCCGTGGATTCTCGGATGGTGCTCGACCTCTATCTCCCCAACAGTGTAACCTTTCCAGTGAGCCAGAACCGGAATATAGCGGTGAAACTCTCCATATAAGTTTATATTCTTTACAACCTCTCTTCGATATCCTTTGTACCCGCAGTTAAAATCATTAATCTTGACTCCTGTAATGAATCGGGTTAATTTATTGAAGCATTTTGAAGGAAAGGTTTTTGAAACAGGGTCCTGCCTTTTGACCTTCCAGCCGGAAACCATATCAAATTCTTTTAATTTATCGAGGAATCTTGGAATTTCTTTGGGGTCATCCTGCTGGTCTCCGTCCAGGGTAATGACAAAGTCTCCCCTCGATTTCTTAAACCCGCAGGAAAGGGCTGCGGCCTTTCCGTAATTCCTCTGAAACCTTACAATTCTTATGTTATTATCCTGAATTGCTTTTATTTCCCGGAAAGTATTGTCAATTGACCCATCGTCAACGAAAATTATCTCATACGTTTCGTTCAGTACCGAAAGAATACTGCACAATTTCTCGTAGAGTTCAGCTATGTTTCCCTCTTCGTTATAAACCGGAATTATAATTGAGAGATCAGGCTTACCGGAGATATAATTATTCTGGATGGAATAATCCTCTGGAAAATAGGTTGGAGACCCTATCGTATAGATCTCTCGATTTTTTAATTGACCTTTCGAACCGTACGTAGCATCTCCCCCTAGCACTTGAAAGTATAACTAATGTTTCGATTCCAAAATACGCTGACAAACCTGAATTTTAAGTTTATCCCTTGATCAATGAATTCTTCCTTCAATGATGGGTTCATTTTGGAATCGATACAACTAGAGTTTGGAATTGAATCATGTTCTTTGTTTATTCAATTTCTTCACAATGCTTTATTGATAATTTCAATGCGTCATGGCCTCTGATACCGGAGTTAAATTCAATTTATCCAAAAGTTTATCCTATTCAGTACAAAAATTTTTCACGATATTCTTCAATTTTTTAAATTCTTCCCTGGAGAAATTTGAAGTGCCTCCTGGAAGAAAATTCTCTCGGGGCTTGTATATCAATCCTGACAACCATTATACTAATCATAGGCAATCCATTTTTACGCAGATTTTATTTCTTATATATCCTAACATATGTGACTACTCACCAAAACTTTGCGCAATTATTTATTACTACATGAATCTTTTTTGGATGATAAAACTTTGCACAACTATAGTATCGACCGCAAAGATTTACACTTAATTTTTAGAAAGGATCAAAATCATAATATCTTAGAAGATGTCGAAGAAATCCTCTGCTTTTTAAGTGCGATTCTTTGCGAGAATAACTATAGCTGCTGCGATTCCAAAGTATGCTTACAATCATGGCTTTTGAGTTAATCTATCGATTACCGAATTCCCTGTTAAATAAGGAATTTATTTTGAATCGATGCACTAATATGATTGCCCCCCGAGCTGCATCTGAAATAGGATCGATTTTCAATAGTCCAGGCTACCGAGAATAACCCAAACAATGTATCAGGTTACTGATATAGGATTATTAATTTAACCCTTTTTTCCATATTCCCCACTAAATAACGTAATAGTTATTTAACTACTTTTCTTATAAAAGTTAGTATTTAACTAATTTTATTATAAAAGTTAAGATAATTAATTTTATCATACAAGTTAAGATTAGCTGACTTCATTATAAAAGCTGAGGAATTAGTTTTGTCATGAAACTTAGAATTACTCATTTTATAAAAGAATTGAGACTAATGAATTTCATTAAAAGAGACTAATGAATTTTATTAAAATAGCCTGGACCAATCATTTTCCGTGAATAATACTGAATTCCTGAGGCTTTCCTGACATTTCTTATCTCTTTGAGAACGGAAAACGGTCCCGCCTTTAAGATTTTTCCATCTAATCTTCATAAACTAAACAAATTTTCTCAATGATTTCTTCCCAATCGTAATTTTTAGCTTTCCGGATTGCGGCTTCTGAGATCTCTTTATAATCCGAGTTTTTTTCAATTATTTTTTGTACGGCTTTTGCAATTTCTCTATATTCTTTTTCTACAACAAGCCCGTCCACTCCATTTTCAACTAGCCCCTGCGCAGCATTGTACTTCGCCCTTACAGTCACTACAGGCACCCCGCAGGCAAAAGCCTCGATAACAACCATCCCGAAACCTTCCCGGCTTGAAGGTAGCACAAGCACCTTTGAAGCTTTGATTTTCCCGATCAGCGCCCCATATTCCTGAAAGCCTGCAAACTCTACACTCCCGCAAACCCTGGTTTTCTTCGCAAGCTGCACCAGCCCTGCCTTTTCAGGCCCGTCCCCAACAATGCAGCACCTGAGATCCGGAAAATCGGCTTTAAGAAAGGCTACAGCTTTAATCAGCAGGTCAACATTTTTTTCCTTTATAAGCCGGCCTGCAAAAATGATATCATATATTTTGTTTTCAGGACCTGCAGGAGCTTTTCCGCTGTCGGGCTTAATTCCTGAAATTCTTTTAAGGTCGATCCCGTTAGGGATAACCGTAATCCTTCCTCCGGGAACCCCAAGCGCCTCAAGCCTGTCCTTTGTCCAGCCCGAAACTGCGATATTATTCCCCGATAACTTCGAGACCATTTTCTCGACCAGCTGCCCGAAAAGCCCTGCTCTTCCTAAGTATTCATACCAGTAATCATTCCAGACCTCGTGCCAGGTAATCACTAACCGGGCTTTTTTCAGGGTTGAGACCGCTTTTACGGTAAAACAGGATAAATAGGGAAAGACGCTCACATCTATAAGATCAAAGTTTTCTTTCCTGAGCGCCGGGAACAATTTCACAGCGAAGATTATTGCTTCGGAAATCGAACGCCTGCCGTTTACATACAGGTTTCGAGCTTTGCAGACACCGTGAAGGGTCATGCCTTCATACTCAATGATATCTTCGCCTTCCCACCATTTGATTCCGAAAATATGTACTTCATGCCCCCTGGCCGAGAGCCGCTTTCCCAGCTCATGGATGCGCATTTCTGCGCCGCCTTTGACCCACGGATAGACAGCATCGTACACAAAGGCGATCTTCATTGAATCACTTACCAGTCCGTATCCACTTCAAGGAGCATTACGCTCAGGACAATTGCCGAGAAAATCATCTGCAAACCGATAAAAGCAAAAACCATTGAAATAGCTGCACTTCTCACTTCCGAGAGAGAGCCGTACCCTGAGCTGATCCAGGTGTATACTACTTTTAGTCCGAGCAGAAGGCCTGCAATCAATATGAGTGAACCTGCAAGCAGTTCTTTTTCAAGGGAATGGTAGTTCAGCCATTTTGCAGTACCTCCCTTATTCTTAGGATATACGCCGCGGACGATACCGTATGTTTTCATATAGCCACCGGTAGATAGCGTCTGTCCACCGAGGACCAGGAGCATACAGCCTAATATGAAGGAATGCAGCCTGCTTTCTGCCGCATCTCCGCTAAGCAGGAGAGAACCGGTTATCAGGGCTCCAAGGACAAAAACCACCGCTCCCGGCAGGAAGAGAAAAGGTAGAGGGCGGTATAACATCATAAACCTCATATGCCGCCAGCCGTCCTGAAAAGAGCGCAGTTTGGAGGGAGCTCGGCGTGAGTAATAGGTTATGGGGACTTCTTTAATCCTCAGCCCGCATTTTGCAGCTTCAATCACCATCTCGGATGCAAGTTCCATGCCGTGTGTTTTAAGATTCATTTTTTCAAGCGCTTCTTTTGTAAAAGCTCGCATCCCACAGTGAGCATCCGAAATTTTCGTCTTGAAAAGGAAGTTCAGCGTTGCTGTCAGGAAAGGATTGCCTATATACTGGTGCAGCCAGGGCATAGCTCCTTTTTTGATATCGCCTTTAAGCCTGGTGCCCATTATAAAATCCGCTTCTCCTGCCATGAGAGGATCAAGGAACTTGTCAAGCTCGAGCAGGTCATAGGTATTGTCGGCGTCCGCAATAGCAATATAGTCGCCTTTTGCTTCGGCCAGCCCTTTGAGGTAAGCGTTTCCATACCCTTTTATCGGGCCGATTACCTTTGCACCCATTGATGCTGCAATTTCTGCGGTCCGGTCTGACGAGTTGTCAGCAACTATTATCTCCCCTTCTATACCATATTTTTTAAATACGGACTGAGCTTTCTCTATGCAAATTCGGATGGTTTCTTCTTCATTCATGGAAGGCATTACGATAGAAAGAGAGGGCATGTCCAGCTTATACACCATATAGCCTAATAACTATTTTGATACGTATAATTTATCAGGAACTGATATTCCTGAAATTTATTTTTCAAGTACTATCCGGCAGGGCAAAGAAAGTAGAGCAGGAACACAGGACCGGGAAGTCAGGGATATAAGATCAGGAGGCCAGGAGTATAGAACCAGAAAGTAAGGAACACAGACCAGGAAAGGGAAATTAACTTTTGCTAACAAGCTATATAAGGCATCAGAAAACTATTTTTAAGAAGGGATCTGGGTTTTTCGCGGATTATCAACTTATTTCAGGTATGTTTGGAACCGCTTTACCTACATTTCAATTGGTTTCAATGGGGGATTTAAATGGAGGATTTGAATGGTTAAGACAAACGTAATATTCCACAGTATTCATGGTCACATTTACAAAATGGCAGAAGCAATAGCTGAAGGAGCAAGAGAAGTTGAAGGAGCTGAAGTAGAGATTTATCAGGTGCCTGAGACTCTGCCTTACGAGGTTCTGGAGAAAATGGGGGCAATCGAAACAAAAAATCTTTTCGCCCATATTCCTGTACTGACCAGAAGCATGTATGAAGAGGTACTTGCTGGAGCAGATGCCCTTATTTTCGGAACGCCTACACGTTACGGAAATATGACTGCCCAGATGCGTGCAGTTTTTGATGGTACGGGTGGGTTATGGAGTAGGGATGCACTCGTAGGAAAGGTAGGAAGCGTTTTCACTTCCAGTGCAACGCAGCATGGAGGACAGGAGTCTACAATCCTCACAACGCATGTTACTCTTCTGCACCTTGGAATGGTTATTGTGGGACTTCCCTATGCTGAAAAACTGCAGATGGGAATGGATGAGATTGCAGGCGGAAGCCCATACGGAGCTTCAACAATTGCAGGAGGGGACGGAAGCCGCCAGCCTTCCGAAAATGAGCTTGCAATGGCCCGTTATCAGGGCAGACACGTAACCCAGATTGCAAAAAAACTCGCTGGAAAGTAAAAAAGATTTTAAAATAAAAAGATTGGAAAACGTTTCCCTTTGTAAGGGCGTTCTCCGCATATTTTAATTTTCTACCTTACAAATGCTTAACCAAGTCTCGGGAAGGCTACACCTCTGGATTCAAATTTATCCTGAGCTTTTGTCAGGCATGCCAGAGTACAGTAAATTGCCTTTTCCTCAGCCTTTTTAAGGACAAAGAATTCTTTCCCACAAACGGGACATGCTTTTTTCACGTAAGACATTGTAAACACGCATTCTCTGTATGTGAGTGATTTTTTTAATATTCGTTTTTATAAGGCATTTACTAAGATATCGCAATAAAATATAAACTTTCTTATTTAATTTATATATATCCTTCATAAGAAATTAAAGTCATTTTCCTGGACGGGTCTAATTGCACTTAGTAAAAACGTCATACTGAGAAGCACATTTCCAGTTAAATATAATTTAACTGTTAAAATATCTTAACGGTTAAATTAACAGTTAATGTTATTTTTACAGGCACTTTTGAGGAAGTACTATTTATGCTAAACTCCAGCGCTCACAGGATTCTCTGTACTAAACTATTTGAGGTAACACATTCAATTCTCGGTAGGTCATATTCAAGAAAGACGATTCAACCTGATGGAATAATCAGATCCTGAGAATCCGGGTTGTAAAGCTTACATGCCTGATAGACTATTAACTATGGGGTTATGAAAATTTAAAGGAAAACAGGAGGTATCCGGGATTAGGCCGCTAATTTTCGGAAATGGGAGAATCCTGATCTGCGAGGACGAAAAAGGGACGATAAGGGACATTTATTTCCCATATGTAGGACTTGAGAATCATGGGAACTCAATAAAGGTTGGCATATGTGACCTCGATTCCCTCTATTGCAGCTGGCTTGAAAACTGGAAGATTCAACAGAGATATAAATCCGAGTTTAAGGAGAACTTTTGTGAGCGTATTCTTGAAATTTCAGGAGAGAACAGGGAAGTCGTAAGAGGGAAAACTGATACTCAGGAAGGCAAGCAGGAAGTCCCCGAGGCCTGCAGGGGAATTATCTCAAACATAGGGGAAACAGTGTTCGAGAACCCCGAAATAGGGCTCAAAATCACGGTCTGGGAAGCTGTCCACCCATCGGTAAACATTTTTTACAGGACCTTTGAGGTCACGAATACTTCAAATTCAATTAAGCACCTGCGGCTTTTCTCAAACCAGAACTACCGGATTCTCGAGACCAAAATCGGAGAAACTGCTGTAATTGATAAACATACGCTCATCCATTACAAGCGCGACCGCTATTTCCTGCACGCGAGTGACCCTGCATTTGACCAGCATGCAGTTGGGACTGCAGAATGGAAAGGGCTTGAAGGTACCTGGAAAGATATGGAAAGTGATGCTTCCCTGAGTGGAAATCCTGTAGCTCACGGCTCGGTAGATTCTACCCTTGGCTGGACTCTTCCCGAACTGAAGCCAGGAGAATCGACAAGGCTGCATTACTGGATAGTTCTTGGAAAAAAGTACTGCAGTGTGCTTCAGATCCATAAACGGGTGAAGGAAGCCGGAAGAAAAACCCTTTTTCATCATAGCTTCAATTTCTGGAAATCATTTACTGAGAGAGTAGCTGTCCTTCCGGAATTTGCCCGGATGTCTCAGCTGCCACAGAGCGTTTCAAAGTGTTTTTACAGAAGCCTTCTTGCAGTTGTCGCCCACATGGATATCACGGGCTCAATAATTGCCTCCTGCGATTCGGATATAAAGCAATTCGGAGCAGACCTTTACACCTACTGCTGGCCCAGGGATGCAGCCTGGGTCTGCCTTGCGCTCGACAGGGCGCGGTATCATCATCTGACCGCCGAAACTTTTGAGTTTTTCTCAAAAATCATCACTCCCAGAGGCAACTTTCTTCACAAGTACACGCCTGCCGGAGATTTCGGGAGCACATGGCACCCCGTGCCTATGATTCAGATCGATGAGACAGGGCTTCCTCTTTATGCCCTCTACAACAACTGGGAGATTGCAAAGAGTGTCTGGACCACAGGCAGGTACTACAGAACGCTTGTAATTCCCACGGCTAACTATCTTATAAAAGCGATTGACAGGGAAACAGACCTTCCGATTTCGAGTTTTGACCTCTGGGAAGAGCGAAAAGGCATACATACCTACAGCGCATGTACGGTCTATGCCGGTCTCAATGGAGCCTACGAACTCTCCCGCTCTCTTGGCGATTATGACAACGCAGACATCTGGAAGGAAGCTGCAGACCGCATCCGAAAGTCTATTCTGGAGAAACTTTACGATGAAAGACTAAGGCGCTTCCGCCGTGCGCTTGACGACCCCACTCTTGATTCCTCGGTTTTTGCGGTCTGGTACTTTAGAATTCTCCCCCCCGATGACCCCAGGATCGTCCGGACAATGGAGGCCATCGAACGCGAACTTAAGCGCCCCTCAGGCGGAATTGCCAGGTATCTTCATGACACTTACTTTGGCTATATGAACAGCTGGATTATCTGCACTCTCTGGCTGTCCCAGTGGCATTCCGCAGTTGGCAACCTGGATAGAGCTCTCGAACTCCTGGACTGGTGTGCAGCTCACGCTCACCCTGCAGGCCTTCTGTCCGAACAGATCGATGACAGCGGCACCCCCCTCTCCGTTCTCCCCCTGGCCTGGTCCCACTCCGCCTACATCCTCGCAGTCCTCGAATATCTTCAAGCCCTTGAGAAAAACGAAGGCGGCTCCTGCAATTATCCGGAAAAATAAAAGCCATTAAATAGCAACAAAAATCGGAAGCCGCTTGACCACAACCGTTGCGCCACAACCGTTGCGCCGGTTGATCACGCCGGATAGGGCTTGGGGATTATAATATTTCTCAACCACAAACGTTGCGCCGGTTGATCACGCCGACAATGTCGTTTTCGGTCAAGCCTTTTTTGAAAAGGCTTGCGTTTTTGATCAAACTTTTTTTGAAAAAGTTTGCGATCAAGCCTTTTTTAAAAAGGTTTGCTAAACATTTTCTCGAAATACAGGTACCCTGTTTCTTCTTTTTGGAATGTGAAACCGTGTTTGAGGTACATGTCTATTGCTTTCGTGAGAGTTGAATCGGTTTTAAGAACCACACCCGAGCAATTTTTTTCAGCAAAATCGAGAGC
>CAZSVY010000143.1:0-3656 GCA_964610495.1 uncultured Methanosarcinales archaeon | reverse complement strand
TTTTCAGGCTGATCCCGGGCTAAAAGTGACTGTAAGCCAGGACAACTTCAAATTATCGAGTAAAAATCTTCGACACATATACTTCAATTTAAGGAGGTTTTGGTTCAGATGGAAAAAGGTGGCCAGCCAATCATAATAGTAGATCCTAGAAAAGAGCAGACAAAGGGAAGAGAAGCGCTCAGCATGAATATTGCGGCTGCAAAGGCAGTGGCCAGCATAGTCAAGAGCACGCTCGGACCGAGAGGAATGGACAAGATGCTTGTCAATCCTATCGGGGATATCACAATCACAAACGACGGTGCAACCATTTTACACGATATGTCCATCGAGCACCCGGCAGCCAAGATGGTGGTGGAAGTTGCAGAATCACTTGAAAGCTCGGCCGGGGACGGGACTACAAGTGCTGTTGTGTTCACAGGCAGTCTGCTGGAAAAGGCAGAAAACCTGATTGAGAGTGGAGTCCACCCGACAGTTGTTGTCAGGGGATACAGGCTTGCAGCCGAGAAGGCTGTTGAGATTTTTGAGAGCCTGGCAGTCTCTACTGGCGAAAACGAAAAGGAGATGCTTATCGAAGTTGCCAGAACGTCTATTACGGGCAAGGCTTCCGAAAAATACAACCGTTTGATTGCGGAACTCTGTGTGGATGCCGTGCTCGCTATTCGCGAGAGAGGAATAGTTGACCTTAAAGATGTTATTATTACAAAAGATGTCGGCGGCAAGATCGAAGAGACCGAGTTCGTCGAAGGAATTGTAATAGATAAGGTTGCTCTGGACAGGGAATTCCCTATAAAAATAAAGAACCCCAGAATTGCCCTGGTCGATGCCCCCATGGAAACTGGCAAGACTGCAAACAAAGCAAAACTCCAGATCAGCGCATATGGCGATATTGAGAATTTTGTAAAGCAGGAAGAAGCAGCCCTGTTTGAAATAGCAGATTACGTTATCAGGGCAGGTGCAAATGCGGTTTTCTGTTCCAAGGGTATGGATGACAAGATTGCGGCCTACCTGCAAAACCGGGGAATTTATGCCACCCGCAGGGTTAAGAATGACGACATGCAGCACCTTGCAGACGCCACAGGCGGAAAGCCTGTCCGCAATATCAAGGAACTTACCCAGAAAGAACTCGGATATGCAGGACTCCTTGAACAGGATAGGAACGGCGACCAGGGTAAAACTTACCTCAGGGACTGCAAGGGTGCAAAATCCGTATCACTTGTCCTCAGGGGCGGTACCGAACATGTGGTTGACAACCTTGAACGCGCAATTGACGATGCCCTCAGAGTAGTGAAATGTGCGGTAGAAGACGGCAAGGTTGTTGCAGGCGGCGGCGCTTCCGAGATCGAGGTTGCACTTGGGCTTCGCGCATTTGCCCCTGGCATAGGCGGGCGTGAGCAGATGGCAATCAGGGCTTTCGCAGATGCCCTTGAAGAAATCCCGAGGACAATTGCCAGGAACGCAGGCCTGGACACTATCAACACATTGGTGAATCTCAGGGCAAAACATGCCGAAAACAAAAACGCAGGTCTGAACATCAGTACAGGCGCTGCCGAGGATATGTTTGAAAAAGGCATAGTTGATCCTCTCAGGGTTAAGGTCAACTCCATCAAAGCCGGCTCCGAAGCCGCAGTAATGGTGCTGCGTGTGGACGATATGCTCCGCGCCCAACGCGCTGAAATGCAGGACGTCAAACCGGAACATATGGCAAGCACTTACGAAGGCATGGCAGCTCCTGCGCTTAACATGCGCAGATAAAGCCTAGCTTTTAAATTAAGGCTACGAAAAGCACGGTAAGCACAGGAATCCCTGTGCCCGTGTTTATTTTAGTTCACTTTTTCAGTATTTTCCGTGATTAATTTCATCTTAAGTGACTTTTCCTTGTCCGTCTTTGAGTATAAAACCAGTGTTTTCGAATTATCCGCTGCTGACAGAGTGGAAATCAGCTTTCTCCGTAAAACCGCCGGTAATCTTCGATTGCCTTTTTAGCCTGGGCAGGGAATTCTTTTTTCATATATTCAATGAATTCGTCCCTTGATTGAATTTCCTTGAGAATTTCAAGCATGCGGGCGGTAAATTTTCTTGATTCCACACTTCCTTTCCGGAGTTCAAAAGAGAGACAGAGGGCTTCTTTTGGAAAATACTTTTTCCGGATCCACGGAGAAACCGAGCCTAGAAGCACTCCTGCTTTCAGGATGCTATAGGCAGGCACTCCTATAAGTTCGAGCCTGTTCCTTCCGGCCAGTTTTTCAAGATTTTCGCTGGAATAGGAATGAAGCTCTATGTAGATTTCAGGCTTTAGTTCTTCAATAGCCCTGAGGATCTTTTTTCCGGGTACTGAATAATAATCCGGATTCAGAGTTGAAATATACTTTCCGCGGTCTACAAATGGAATTAAGGCAAGAGTGCCTGTTTTCGGAGGCTTCATGCTCTTCAGGAGTTCGGTTGTATCTTTCCACTCCTCCCCGTGCAGGCCTGCGACAAAGAGCCGGACTGGCTTCCCGCTGCCGTAGGTTTTCATCCCGGCATCCGGGTTCGGATCTGGCAGCTTTTCTGTGCACTCGTGCTTGCCGGGAGGGGGACCCCCAGAACCCTCTACTCCGTCAGCGTTCATCCGTTTCGACGCCTCAGAACTCCTTTTCTTCGGACGGCTTTTCCTCTTCGGGCAGGGGTTTTCTTGCGATAACATAGATCTCCTGTTTTTCGGAACTGATGACCTGCTGAATTTCGAGCCCAAGGTTCTCGACTTTACTCAGGATGGGTTTGGGATTCTTCTTTTTTGAAATTTTAACAACCTGAAGCAGTTTTCCCCCGGTTTTCAGCAGAGGCAGCACTCTCGAAAGAGCCTTGATTGAATCCTCAGGCTCCAGGGTCATATCCGAAAGAATAACATCTACGGGCTCTTCGGAGAGTGATTTCAGGGATACGGTAAAAACATCTCCGAATATTACGTCAACGTTTTCCCTCTCATATGCGATTTTTCCAAGTTCGCTCCTGAAATCCTTGCTGAATTCGATGCCTTTAACGTGGCCTGCAATTTCCGAGGCAAAGAGGATAAACCCGCCTGCACTGGACCCAAGGTCAAGCACCCTATCACCTGGCTTAAGAATTCCGCTTTCTTCCTGAATTCGCTTGAGTTTGAAATAGCCCTGGGGCTGATCCAGACCCTCGGTAACCTCAATTACATCCTCAGTAGAAACATCTCTGGAAACCTTCGTTACCGTCGTTCCGTTAACCTTAACATTTCCATCAACGATAGCAGTCTTGGCTCTCCCCCTCGATTTGAAATACCCCATATCCACAAGGTATGCATCCAGTCTCATGGGGCATTGTATCGGCAGAGGCTGTATATATAGGTAGCAAGTCGATTGCAAGCCTGTATATATAAGTAGCAAATCGATTTAAAGAAATTAAAGGAAGGGAAAAGCCAGATGTGGAAAAGTAATTTGAGGGCGTAAAACTCTTTTTAATACCCAGTAACCCGGTATCATTTATATATTAAGTATAATAGTACATGCAATTTCCAAATTAATTACAGTTTTATTATTTATTGGCAAGAAATGGATATACTTTTAAATGGCAATTTCATCTATATTTTATTAAGGCACGCATCCGGTTCTTTATTCGGGTTCTTTAAGGATACTTGAGCCAGTACAATACAT
>CAZSVY010000142.1:0-5746 GCA_964610495.1 uncultured Methanosarcinales archaeon | reverse complement strand
TTACCCGCAAAGGTAGGGCTAAAGCCACTGGTGTGTGTTACAGCCTTTTAAAAGAAGGTGGAATTTATATTACCTTTGAGAATATCAGGCCGCTAACCGAAGAGGGCATTACCATAGGAAAGCGGTACTGGCGCAATTTCCAGGAAGTCCACGGCAGGAGTGAAGGAGAAATAGAAGAGCATCTGAAGCGCTTTGACACGGAGTATTTTCCTATAACTATTGAAGAGCATCTTAAGCTTTTGAGAGAAACAGGATTCAGGACTGTGGAGTTATTCTGGTACTCTTATATACAGGCTGGATTTTACTGCATTAAATAGTTCGGTTTACTTTTTGTGCAGATTTGCGCTTCACACTTATTCGTATGCAGGTAAAATTCGTATGCAGGTAAAGAAACTGTCATAGAAACTGTCATACAAAAGATTACAGATATTTAGGATTTTAGAAATTAGTCTAAAAATAAGAGTCAGGATAATATAATTACTCCTGGAATTTGTCGGATTTCCTGAAACTTTACAGTCTCAGGAATCCTGAAAAAAGAAATGGAATTAGTACGAAGATTCTTTTCTTTTCGTACTTTTCGTGTTTCTCGTATAACCTGTGCTGCTCGTGCTGCGAGAGCCGCTGCGAGAATCGCTGCGAGTGCCACCGCGAGAGTCGCTATGAGTGCTACCGCGAGATTCACCAGCGCCCTTTGAACTTCTTCCTTTCGATTTCTGGGCAAGTTCAACAAAGGGTTTTCTTCCTCTCTGTTTGTTTTTGAAAATTTCAAGTAAGGCTTCAGCCTGGGCAAAAGGTACGCTTACGAAGGAAAAGTGGGGGAAAATTTCTGCGTCCCTTATTTTCAGTTCGTTGTCTCCTGTTTCTTCCTGAATGAACTCGCACAGCTTGTCAGGGGTCATGCCGTCGACTTTTCCCATAGCAATGAATAGCCTGGTTTTGCCTTTTCTATCGACATAAGAGCTGCCGGAAATCTCTGCGTACATGCTTTCGTCGAACTGTTCTTTGAAAGCGTACTTCAGAAGTGCAGCCAGGATCTTTTCTGCAGGGTATTCATCGAGGAGCTTTTCGCTCATCTCAAGGCAGTCGCCGTATTCTTCCATTTTTATGGTAGAATCAAGTTCGGCTTTTACTCTTGTCCTTTTGGCTTTAATCACATCTTTAATCTCAGGCAGTTTTCCTTTCTTCATTTCTGAATTTGAAGTCTTTTTTATGTAAGTGAGCCGCCTGTATTCGCTGGATGTAACAAAGGTAATAGCAGTTCCCTGCTTTCCTGCTCTTCCTGTCCTTCCTATCCTGTGTACATAAGACTCAGGGTCCTGGGGAAGAGTATAGTTGATAACATGGGTCAGGTCCATGATATCGATACCTCTTGCTGCAACGTCAGTCGCCGCGAGGATGTTGATCTTCTGCTTCCTGAACTTGTTCAGGATCTTTTCCCTCTCATTCTGGGAAAGGTCGCCGTGCAGGGCATCGGCTGAGTATCCCCTGTCCCCAAGTTTCTGGGCGAGCTGTGCAGTATCGGTCTTTGTTCTGCAGAACACAAGCCCGTAGAATTCGTCTTCAATATCGATAATCCTGCACAGGGCTTCGAATTTGTCGTTCTCCTGGACTTCGAAGTAGATCTGTTCGGTCAGGTCTGCGACAAGCTCTTCTTTCTCAATGGCAACATGCTCGTAGTTCTGCATGTATTTCTTGACGATGCCAAGGATTGGCTTTGGCATTGTAGCCGAAAAGAAAAGCATTCGCTTTTCAGGTCCGGTTGCCTTTAAGATTTCCTTAATTTCATCAATAAAGCCCATATTGAGCATTTCGTCGGCTTCGTCCAGCACGAAATACGCAATGTGCTCCAGGTTCAAGCTCTTCCGCTCAAGATGATCGATGATCCTTCCAGGGGTTCCCACAACGATGTCAATTCCGCTTTTCAGCATCCTGAGTTGCTGGGTCATGGATTGTCCCCCATAAATCGGGACGATATGCAGCTTCTTGTCCCCTTTCAGGGAGTTGAGTTCTTCTGAGACCTGGATTGCCAGTTCTCGAGTTGGAGTCAGGACTATTGCCTGCACCTTTCCTGATTTCTCAGGAATTTTTTCTATAATGGGTGCTCCGAAAGCCGTTGTTTTTCCGGTTCCGGTCTGAGCCTGCCCTATAATATCACAATCTCCTTTCAAAAAAAGCGGGATGACCTTTTCCTGAATTGGGGTTGGTTCTTCAAACCCTTTCTTTTTGAGGGCTTTTAACGTACTGTCTGAAAGCCCCAATGCCTTAAATTTTGCTAATTTTTCCATGTACTCACTCTAACATTTACGATTATTTTTTAACAGATCATGCAACTTGCAGACCTGCTGCTCATATACGCTGCCGCATACCCGGCAGTATCCTTTACGGAAGAGGCCACTTATCAAACCGGTACATGATACCAGCTAAAAACAGGTAAACACGCCGTATAAATGGTTAATATCCCCGGGAATGCGAGAAGGTGCCTAAGGACCAGGGAAATTCACAACCGATTTACATAAAACTTATACAGCAAAAATTCGATTTTCTTGGATAAGTTCCGGACGCTTTTTTGAGTTCTTCCCTGTGATACAGGCAGACTGAATTATTAGATTAGATAATTTAGATTAAATAACCTTTAACTTGATAGTT
This sequence comes from uncultured Methanosarcinales archaeon, assembly GCA_964610495.1. GTDB lineage: Archaea > Halobacteriota > Methanosarcinia > Methanosarcinales > Methanosarcinaceae > Methanosarcina. The sequence continues at coordinate 3,100 of CAZSVY010000142.1, read as the reverse complement.
ACCCTGTAACCCCTTTTCCTGTATATAACCCTTTGCTACCCCTCTAAGGAGGTACTTACTGATAAAGCTTTCTATTGTCCGGAACAGCCCCTGAGCCAGTGCCAGTCATTTTCAGGAAATGACGGTTACAGGAAATGATTACGGTTAAAGGCAGCGGTTGCAGATTAAAGAGAGTGATTACAGATTAAAATAATGCTTAGAAATTTACAGGCAGCACTTACAGATAGGAATATAAAAAACGTTCTTATACGGCCTGTTCAATAGCACCACAGCCTGTTTAGTAGTACCAGCCGCGAAAACCAAGTTCATCGGTCAGCATTTCTTTAAGCAGGTTCAGCCTGTCGATTGAGTTCCTGATTTGTTCGGGCTTATCCAGCACTTCTTCACACCCGGTTTCTTCCTGTATTGTTGTGATTTTCAAAAGCTCGGCAAAATTAACGCACTCATCCAGAAAACTGTTGAATAGCTTTCGGGCTTTTATAAGGCCGTCCGAAGTCCTGAAGTCAGGCTGGATGGTTTTTTCATATTCTGCTCTCTGTTTCATCTCTGATGCTAGGAGGCGCGACTCAACATAATCCCTGGCGTTCAGAAGATCTCCGAGATTCCTGATATCAGTTCCTATATGCTGGGTAAAATAAGCAATTTCAAAAGCCCACTGCTTGTCAAAATTAGTTTCCTGGCCTGTATTGGAAAAAGGAATTCTGCTCGTCAGCCGGTTCATCTCCTGTTCATCTTTTCCTTCTTTCAGTATTAACATGCTAGAGGAAAGAATAAAAGCTTAACTAAATTCTCAGGCTCTATAATGTGTTTTCTGGAATTTTTCGGAGTAACCCACAGGATTATATATTTCTCCTGAATTTTTCCTGAGTAAGCTCAGGATCTTTTTCTATATATTATACCTTATCTTCGAAGATTCTGCAGCCAATGACGGTCATTAAAGGGATCTGAATGATTCTGCAGCCAGTGATAGTCATTAAAGGAATTCTGAATTAACCTTCTTAAAACTATTTTTAGCGCTGTTAGACAGAGTTTTGCATGCACATATATTACGCAATTTATATATTGATTTTTCTTGCAACGGGAAAAATCTCTTTCCGGATTCTCTGCCGTATTATCTGAGTTTCCGATTCAGGTCTGATTCAAGGCAGCCTTCCCTGTATCCTGGCACAAATAGGGATATGCTTTAATACTGTCATACTGATTTTTTTCTTAAAAAAGGGGATTGGGTAAAATGCAACTGGAATACAGTGTCAGGGGAGCCGAACTTTCGGACCTGCATAAAGTTATGACGCTTTACAGGGCTGTAGCAGCCCGTTCGGGCGGAATCGCAAGGCAAGCTGATGAGGTCACCGAAGCCTATGTACGAAACTTTATCGAGAGATGCCTTGAAGCAGGCATTATTCTTGCAATTGAAGATCCCTCAAATCCAGGAACCCTTATCGCGGAGGTTCACACATGTAGCCCGGGTATAAGGGTTTTTTCGCACCTTTTCAGCGACCTTACAATAGCTGTACATCCGGACTATCAGGGTAAAGGGATAGGGACATTACTTTTCGGAACCCTTTTGCAGGAAATAAAATTAAAGTATCCTGAAATCCAAAGGGTTGAACTCATTGCAAAGGAAAGTAATCAAAAAGCCATAAGATTTTATAAGAAATTTGGTTTCAGGGCTGAAGGCAGGCTTGAAAAGCGAATCTCCGGCAAAACAGGGGGGCTGGAAGCTGACATTCCTATGGCCTGGATCCGGCAGGAATAAGGGCAGCAATCTTGAGAGAGTAAGAGGCTTGTTTCTTTTGTTATTCATAATTCTTATCTTTAAAATCGATCTCGAATCAGTTATATCTTGAATTAATTGTCTCTAAGATATGATTAGTCTTAAATCAATTATTTTTAAGACTAATCATACCTTAAATACTGTGTTTCAAATTAATTATCTCTTAAACTGGCTGCCTTAAATCAATTGTATCCAGGGCCATTTAGTGTTAAATCTGTTAAATCAATAATTCCGATACTATATTATTATGGTACTGTCTTCTGATCTTTGCTCAAATTCATCTGTTTTCCTTTGAGATTTGTTTTGGTTTTTTGTTCTGCACCTGCGATATAATACTCAGGATATTTCCAAACTCAGGGTTCAACCTGTAAAAATGCCATCTTGAGCTGCTGTAGGCTTCGACGATCTCGCAGTTTTTCAGGATTGTCAGGTGGTGGGAAATCAGGTTCTGCCTCTCATTTAGCTTAAAAATTAACTCGCAAACGCGGTGGTCTCTCTTAAAACTAATTCGGATATCAATTTTCTTTGATTTTTGGCTTCTGGTATTTTATAAGTTCGAAGCTTTGAATAAACCGGAGGATGAAAATGTCATTCCTGAACGATATTTTGCCTGAAACCGCTGAAGCATTCGGAAATATGAGGGAATCCATCTTTGAGAAGGGGGCGCTTGACCGCAAGAACAAAGAATTGATTGCAATAGCTTCTTCAGTCCTTATGCGCTGCCAGTTCTGTGTAGATGTCCACTCGCAAAGGGCTCTTGCGCACGGGGCCAGTAAACAGGAAATTGCCGAAGCCATTGCCGTTGCTATGTTCATAGCGGCCGGTTCCCAGATCGGCTGGACAAACATTTACGGCAAGAACGTTTATGACTCGATTTTTCAGCAAAAAGAACCCGAGAAACCCGAAGAAAAGAAAAGGTGCTGCTGTGGGGACTGATGTGGGAACTGCGGTAAAGTAAAGATCTCGCAGTTTAAACGAAGTATAGTAATCAGTAAAAACTTATTAGACAAAAGTAAAAGCTTATTAGATAAATACAATATTCATTAGAAAAACGCACTCATTAGAAAAACAGTACTTATTAAAAAACAGCAACATAAATCAAAAATACTTGTGTACCTGAAGGCTTTTGAGGGAATCCTGGAGAAGGATTCCCTTAGCTGCCATGTTTAGACCGGAGAAAATTCCGTATTGTTTTTCAGGTTATTTATTTTAAAATTAAAAGCATTATCAAAAAAAGAATAAATTTTAAATTAAATTCTTATTTTGAAGCTGCTTTTGGAGCTTTTGGAGTGTCTACTTTCGGAACCAGTACTTTAACAGTTTCTT
>CAZSVY010000141.1:0-8624 GCA_964610495.1 uncultured Methanosarcinales archaeon | reverse complement strand
ACTCCTCAAGGAGCGTTTGGAGTTGCTGAGGAATTTCTCTGGTTTTCAGGTGAGTATCGGAAAGCACAATCAGTTTCATGGGAAATCTCCTGATTATATAAAATATGCCATTTAAAGATAAATCTATCCAGCAAGCCTTTTCAAAAAAGGTTTGATCGCAAGCCTTTTCGAAAAAGGCTTGAGCGAAAACGATGTGAAAGCGGCGTGATCAACCGGCGCAACGGTTGTGGCTCAACGGTTGTGGCTCAACGGTTTCGATTTAAAAATCAGCAGGAATTATTCGAGTGTCAGGTCTACGAGTTCGTACTCAAGATTTTCGGTCTCCAGCCTGTTAAGAAGGGAAGGAACCTGCTCATCCACTGAGACAACAAGGGATGACAGTCCATGGTATGCAGCCTCAATAACTGATTCATTTGTTCCGAACATAACATTCGGGGTTATGCCGATTTTGCGCAGGGCGATAAGCGCTTCCACGCCGATAGCTGCTATATAGGGTTTTGAGCTTGCCAGAGTCCTCAGGCGTTCAATATCTACTTTTCTTGATCCTCCACGCTCAATCCTCGGAACCTTACAGATTGTAATTGTCGCATTTTCCAGGTCGATCAGGCCTTTCAGGCTCGTTACTCCTACATCTTCCCCTGCAACTGCATCGGAGATGACGTTGCCTGATGCGCCTGTTTTTTCCGTGCTGCTTACGTACAGGAGTCCCCTTTCCATTTTCAGGTATACCTGTTGACCTTCCTTTACATCCTCTTTTGTAATGGCTGTCCAGGTTGAAACATGGCTGATTATATCCTCCATGACAAAGCGGGCGTACTGCTTCATTTCGGTGGCATTTTCAAGGACCCATTCAACGCCTTCTTTTGTAATCCTGTACCGGACCCGGCCCTCAGTAACTATGAGCCCATCGTTTACGAGTTCTTTAATATATTCGGAAACTGCCTGGGGAGTTATTCCAATCTTTGCAGCAATTTCTTTTTGTCTTACATTCGGCTGGTGGGCTGCAATTTCGATAAGGACCTGAAACTTGGTTACTCCGCTTTTAGTCTGGAGGATTTTGATCATCAATCGTAGTTCTCCTCTACATCTTCAATTACTTTTAACCTCTGTCCCATTACCGAAAGTCTTTCAGATCTGCGAGCAACAGCACAGATATAAAACGGGTTTTTATTAAGGGTCCGTGTAAGGTTGCTCATGGATGTATTGCCTTCTTCTACCAGCCTTTCCAGTTCTTCCATTGCATCTTTGACCTCCTCGTATGGTTTGAAGGTCAGCATGATAATGTCACTCAGATCTTCAAAAGAACACTGGAAGTTAACCTGAACTTTGGAATAGGAGCTGTGGTATTCTTTGGAGGGTTTTTGTCCTGCCTCCGGAACTCTCCACTGGCTCTCAAGGAGTCCGGCTTTTTTCAGAATATGAAGGCTTTTTGACGAGTCTGAACCTATAAACTCGTCGATTTCTGCTCTGGTCATCCATTTGTTTGAAAGTGCGTCGAATATCTTTTTATGAGTTCTTGACCCAAAAGTCCTGAGTAATGGTACTAAATAGGAAGGATCGTTAATTATTCGAGTTCTTTTACCCATTTACTCCTCTCCTTCTCGTCTTACGTTATAAGCTTTCAAATATAATAAAGATTTGTAATTTGATTACTCTTTGTAATCGATATCAAGCCCTTCAGGCCCTTCCCAGTCAAAAATCGGGGCATTCCGCTTCAGTTCACGGCATTTTTCATGCAGTGCATGGGCAACAATAGGGAGAGCGATAGTAGCGTCCACGAAGACCTGCACTTTTTTTGCCTGGGCTGCGATCTTTCCCCAGGAAACGGCTTCGTCAAAAGTACAGCCTGAAAGCCCTCCCCAGTGTGGAGCATCGGTAGTGTACTGAATTGCATAATCATGCCCTCCAACATCCATTCCAAGGATGGAAGCTATTACTTCGGTCTGCTGGATAAAATTCTTCGGGACTCCGCCTCCAACGTAGACAACGCCGGTTTTTCCTGATTTTTCCACAATTTGCGTGACCTCGTCAACGTCTTTTATCTGGTCGATCTCAAGTTTCAGTCCTCTTCTTCTTGCAATTGTAAGCCCGATTCCGATGGAACTATCCGAAAGTGCAGGAACAAAGATAGGGATATTGTGCCTGTATGCACTTACAACTATGGAATCCTCCGCAGCTCCGCGCCTTACCAGTTCCTTTCCGAGCAGGTGCATGAACTCCCTTGATGAACAGGAAATTTCCCCTATTTCTTCTGCAAAATCCGCAATCAGGTTATCTGCGGTCCTGAACTCCTCCTCAACTGCAAAAACGTCATAAATCCTGTCCACGCCGTGCTCGAAGAGCTTTTCGTCGTCAGCCAGATGTGAACCCACATAGTGTTTCTTGCCCAGCGCTTCGTGTGAGTCATGGAACAGGTTCGCACCTGTGCTTACAAGGCAATCTATCATCCTCTCCCGGATCATATAGGAAATAACCCTGCGCATGCCAGCAGGAACCATAGCTCCGGACAGGCCCATAAGCACGGTCATATTCTTTTCTTTTAGCATGTTGTGCCAGGCCTGGACGGATTCGGCCAGCTTCCTTCCCTGGAAACCGGTTTTGAGCATTCCATCCATCAATTCGCTTACAGACCTGTCTTTTACATCTATCGGAACGGTTGGATTATCTGTGAATACATTAAGACGCATACCATTCTCCTAATAAGCAGATAATGATAGTTTTGCATGTGATTTCTAACACCTGAAGGCATTCGGCAACAGGCGGTAAGAAATGCAAGTAGCGCTAGGTAATTATATATTTTTTATTAAATATCAATATATGCAGACTCTTCCACTGGACGATATCCGACAGCGGCGAGTCTTCTTAAGGAAAACTAATTTGCCAGGTTTGAATCAGGAGCAAAGAGTATGAAATTGACAGCATGATGAGCAATTTTGAGATTCCCAGATCGGTGCTTGTAAACAATCTCAGAAATAATCACAGGCATACCTGTAAATATTCAGATAGTAAAAACTGCTGAAGATATCACGGTCATCCAGTCTCCATGTTCATCTACGGAAGATGACCTGGGAAAACTTAGGCTCCTGAGAGGTACCTCATTTGTCCAGGTACTGTACATGCTTTTCGCAAGTTTCTCCGAATGTTCCCCTACGTCCTCTGCGGTTTCTCCACAGGCGTGATACTCTGAAATATAACCGTGCTTGCTTATGTTTTTCGGGAGTGCACATCCCACCGATGCGCTGAGTATCCTTCCTGGCTCATTGGAAGAGATCCTGGACATTACACAAAATACGATTTCTCCGGGACTCAACTTTCCGAGGCCTTCCTCTCTGGATACGATTTCACAGTTAGGAGGCAGGATCGAACTTACAGTTACAGGGTTAAATTTCTCAATGCCCGCGTCCCGGAGTGCAACTTCAAATGATTCAAGATGTTCGGGGTGTGTACCAGCTCCACTTGTAAAGAATACTTTTCTGGGAATTAACTTCGTAATCATCTTTGCATCCTTGGGAAATAATCAATTCAAACTTAATCCAGATGGCAATTATCATTTTTAAGCGTTGCCCTTCAATTCTGATGGAAAAAAGTTAAATTCTTATTTATTTAGCTAACTAGGAATATAAGAAGATCAAATTCATTGTTTTATTTCAAGTGCTTTTTTCAGGAAACCGTTCGTTACGTTATATTAGACGTTTCCTTTCGACAGGGTTTTTAGTTTATTTTTCTGAGGTTGGACTTTCGTAAATTTCATCCGTGCAGTTCAACAAATCTCTTCTGTGTAAATCTGTCAGTTTCTTTCCAGATTCTCTGGAGTTCACCCTTAGGGCTCTCTCATAAGCTTTATATTATGCAGGATAATTACATCGTGTATTACTCCCTGCAATTTTCTTGCTTACTCGCCTCTCAGACAGAGAATGGCCAGGTCTTTTTCAAAGATTCAGGAAAAGTAAGGGCTTATTTGTCCGGTTGCCCCGGAAAGAAAAGATTTTTCCGGCATGAGCCCTGGAAAATTAATTAACAGCAATAACAGCAATAAAACGTGATGTCGGTACAGATGGAAGAAAAACTCAACTTTAAACTCCTGGAACTACTTGAAGGCAGGCGGCTCTCAATCAGCGGGCTTTCCAGAGAACTGAAAGCTAGAGGCATAGATGAGCACCGCCTGGTTCTTACAGGCTATCTCAGGGCGCTCAGGGACCTTAAAATTCTGGAAGAAACCGAAGTCCCTCCTTCGAAAATCTATGCCCTGCCTGAAAAAACCACGGAATCCCTATCCGAAAAAGGCAAGGATTCCAGGTCCCCGGAACTTTATGACCCGCAAGAGATCTATTCTACTCTCAGGGCCCAGCTTCTTAAAATCAGTCTGGATTCCAGAATTCCAGTGGGAGTATATGTGGTTTCCAGGCTGTTTGAAAGGCCCTGTTTCCGCAGGGAGTTGAAGCTTATTGGAATAACTCAAAAACACCTTGAACAGTACCTGGAAAAGCCCGGCATAGTCTGTGAAGCCCAGGATGCGCATCTGAAGAAAGCCAGAGCCGATATTACAAAGATTGAGATCCCTCCCGATGACCCTGCGTATGAAATTCGGGAAAATAGGGAAGAGGTAATCAGGCTTGCGAACGAAGTGCTTGCAGGGCTGATAAAACACAGGATCGACCTGGAGGGCCTGGTAGCAAAAAGCAAGCAAACTACCCTGCTCCCCTGAAGAAATTTTCAGTTATTTAAATCTGAAATTAATTTCTTTAAACTCAATTCCTTGAGTTCATTTCTTCAAATTATCTCTTTAAAATCACATCTTCAAATTATCTTTAAATTCACATCTTTAAATTATCTCTTTAATTCATGCCTCTAAATTGAAATCTTAAGTTAAAAGGATTCAAATCTTTTACTGGTGGTTGGCTGGTGGTTCGGATATGAAAGTTGCCTGTGTCCAGATGGATATACTGCACTGCAGGAAGCAGGAAAACCTTGAAAAAGCTCTCTATATGGCTCTAAAAGCCGTGAATAAAGGAGCCGAACTTATCGTTTTTCCCGAGGTCTTTTCAACAGGCTTTTGCTACGAGCACCTTGACCATGCGGCAGAAACCTTGCCTTCCCCTATCCTTGAAAACCTGGCCTGTTTTTCCGAAGCCAATGACTGCATTATTATGGGTTCCGTAATTGAAAAGGCTGTTATGGAAGAAATTTCTGGCAATGGGAAACCTGCAGATTCTAAAAATCCCACTCCTTCTGGCTCCGGGAATTCTCTGCTTTACTACAATCTCGGCTTTTGCTTCGAATCAGGAGCTCTTGCAGGCAGTTATCGGAAAACTCACCCCTTTAAGAGTGAAAACCGATATTTTTCCAGGGGTAATTCAATCGAACCCATAACTCTAAAAAGACAGAATCTGAAAATCGGTTTCCAGATCTGTTACGATTTGCGTTTCCCCGAGGTTGCAAGAAAACTCGCCCTTGCCGGTTCCGATCTTCTTGTAACAGCCGCAGCTTTCCCAAATCCCAGATATGAGCACTGGAAGATCCTTTCAAGGGCAAGAGCAATCGAAAACCAGATCCCGCACATTGCCTGCAACCGTACGGGTTCAGCTCCTGACTGCACCTACTTCGGAAACTCAATGATAATTGACGCCTGGGGCGAAGTAAAAGCGAGTGCAGATGGCCGGGAATGTGTGATTGTCAGCGAGCTTGACCTGTCCGGAAAAGATGAGATTCGAAAGGCTATTCCTGTTTTTGAGGACAGGAGAACTGAGCTTTATTGATTTCTACAATTTCTTTTTCATAATTCCTTTTGCGGATTTTTATACCACTGAGGATACGGAAAACTCATTCTAGTTTTCATAACTCAGAAACCATGGAAAGCCCAGAAAAAAGAGCGACCGGGGGATTATTTTGAGGTTCCCCCGGTGTGATATCAGCCGATTAGTGCGGGACATCCGGCCTTTTAAGTAATTTATTCTTTTTTATTCTTCTTTTAATTTTCTTTCTTCGCCTGCTCGATGTAAATTGCGGGCCTCAGGGGCTCGGCAAACCTTGACTTCTTTTCAGGGTCAAAGGCAGGAGATTCGGCACTATGGACCTCAACCGGGCAGCCGATTTCTTTTTCCAGGAAGGAAGCTGATTCTCTAAGAAGAGCCTGTTCATCAAGCCCGGGGCCTGCAAAGATTTCGTACCTCTCTGCGCCCCCGCTTTTGAATTCCGGGATGAGCTTCTGCACGAACTTCGGGATTTCCTTGCCGAAGCGTTTGAGGTCGGGATTTGCCATCAATGTTTTTATAAGGGTGCCTACCTCGAGAGAACCTTCAAGCTGCATCTCGCAGGCACACTTAACGGCTTCGGCTTTCCAGGCAGGCGCGGTGTAGAGATGAACCGTCTGCGGGGTCATCTTTGTTACCCTTATAATCTCTTCAACGTCATCCAGGGTTCCCTTTATCATTTCTTCGGCAAGCTCCGCGCCGTCGTCTATCAGGTCTTCATTATAGAGCGGGTACTGGGCAAGGGAGATCGGGTCCTCATGCCCCATCGCTTCCCAGATTTCCTCACAGAGGTGCGGGGTAAAAGGAGTCATAAGCCTGACCCAGTTGTCCAGCACATAGTAGAGCAGGGTCTCTCCGCCTCTTCTCTGGTACCACTTGATATCATTTATCAGCAGGAAGAAAGAATTCTGGATTGCTTCCCTTGTCTGGATAGAGTCAAGCGCTGAATTCGTCTCCCGGATATAGTTCTGCATCCTCGAGAGTATCCAGCTGTCGATCTGCTTTAGCTCCGTGCTCAGGTTTGCACGTTTTCCACTCTCTATAACATCCTTTGCAAAGGAATAAAACCTGTCCACCTGCCGTCTGGCCGATTCGATTCCTGTCCTCTGCCAGTCTGCATCCTGCGTCTGCTCGGCTGTGGAGAGAATGTACATCCTTGTTATATCCGCGCCGTAACTGCTGACTGCGCTTTCCATGGTAAGGATCGGGCCTTTGGATTTGCTCATTTTCTGCCCCTCAAGGGAGACAAAGCCGTTTACTGCAAGAGCTTTCGGCCACTTTTCTTCCTCAAAGAGCGCTACGTGATGGAAGAGGAAAAAGAGCAGGTGGTTCGGAACAAGGTCTTTTCCTGAAGAGCGCAGGTCAACCGGATACCAGTAATTGAAATGCCTGCGGATTTCCTCTAGGAGCTCCGGACTGAGCCCGGTATCCGCGCTGACTGCTGCCAGATCGCCCTTTCCAAGCAGGATGTAGTCGAAGAATGAAAAGGTAAGCTGTTCGAGTTCCAGTTCACCTTTTTCGATAAACCTGGCAATGATATAATAGCTCATGTAAATTGTTGAATCCCCAAGGGATTCAATCAGCCATTCCTTATCAAAGGGGAGGCGGGTTCCAAGCCCTTTCCTGCGGGCACAGGCTTTGTCCTTAAGCCAGTCAACCTTGTTCTCAAACTCGACCCTATACTCTGTGGGAATAATTCGCATTTCGCTAAGGCATCTATAGACCTTTGCCTTCCATTCGGGGTTTGAGTAATTCAGGAACCACTGGCCTTTTACCATATTTACAACACAGGGCGTACCGCAGCGGCAAACTACAGGTTCGCTGAATTCGTAAAAGATCTCTCCGGCGTTTGAACTGATGAAGTCCCTGGTAAGGATATCTTTTATCTTGGAGACAGCATGTCCTTCGTATTTTCCTGTAATCTCCTTAAGAACCCCTCCGTGGAACTCCCTTCGGTATACGATCTTTGTGGCTTCCTCGGCTCTCGGGTCTTTCTGGTTTGCGATTCCCATCTTCTTAACGATTTCCTTTGCAGGAAACTCTCCGAATTCAGGCACCTTGATAAGGGAAACCAGCTTAATTTTCCTGAGATCTTCGGAAATCCCATATTCGCTCAGGTCAGCATCGTAAAGGTCGCGAAGGGCAAGGTAGTCAAAAGGTGCATGGGCAGGCACGCTCATTACTATTCCGCTTCCGTTTTCAGGCCTGACAAAGGATGCGGGAAGGGAAATTACTTCGTCGCCTGTGACCGGATTTGTAAGTTTTATTCCGATTACGGATTTTGCAGGTACGTCCTCAATATATTCGACTGTCCGGTCCGTAAAAGTCAGTTTTCTGAAAGCTTCCCTGCTGACAATCCAGAACTCCTCGTTTCCGTCCTGCGTAACTCTTGCTTTTACGTAAGTTACGTCAGGGTTGACCCACAGGTTAGTCACCCCGTATGTCGTTTCCGGCCTGAGGGTTGCACAGGGCAGGACCAGATCCTTATATCGGAACTTGATTAGCGTATATTCGACGATGGTAGCTTCTTCGCCGTGCAGGATATCGTGATCCTCTACAGGGTTATTGTCGTTGGGGCACCATTTTACCGGATGGGAACCTTTTACGATCAGGCCCTTTTCTTCAAGCCGGATATACTGCCATTCAATGAACTTTTTATAAGTCGGGTCAGTCGTTGTAAATTTGCGCCTCCAGTCAATGGAGTACCCGATATTACGCATGGCCTTTTCGGATTCACGCTTGAAATAGTCAACGATCTTTTCGGGAGTATTGAGAGTGGGGAGAATGTCTCCGGGAATCCCGTGAAGGCGTTCATAAACATCCATGGTCTGGGGGTCCCGATTTGCAATCAATTCGGCAAGCCCCACAATGGGC
>CAZSVY010000140.1:0-8987 GCA_964610495.1 uncultured Methanosarcinales archaeon | reverse complement strand
CGCCCATCAGCCCTTGATTACCGACTTTGCAAAGGTCATACATCTTTGCATCCAAGCCGATGGCTGTGACGACAGGCCCAGACACACGATAAATTTCACCTTTTACTTCCACAGATCAACACCTACCGCTTGTTTTATTTTTTCTCTTAAACTCATTGAGCCTGCTCCGGTTCCTCCAAGGGCTACCACTGTAGGCTGGACAGACTCATTCAAGTTTTTCTTTAGAATTTCCGGCAGATTACTAATGTCATCATTATGCATTACAAGAATCCCGACACTCTTGTCTTCAAACACAGATCTTACCGCGGATTCAGTAGTCGTGAGATCAGTGGTTTCATAGACCTTACTGATACCAGCCAGCCTGAATCCTGTAACAAACTCGCTCTTTCCGATCACTGCTAATTCCATCAGATAATCACCAACTGGTCTTTGATTAACTCATCACTGAGGCCAGTTTCTTTACCCCTGAAAATGATCCGGAGATTGGTAGCCTCATTATTTTTATGAATGATATAGTCCAGAATAGGTACAACTGTGATCGGAGATACATGCGAAAGAATGGTTGAAGATTCAAGATAATATCTTGTGAGCCTGCTTTCAAGAGTAGTCAGAGAAGTCATATCCGGACTCTCAACGCCTGAAATTGCATCCCAGAATTGAGTTCTTTGGAGCTCATTAATAAAATCTTCGTATGGGAGAGGCGCCAGTTTCTCGGGCTTTAACTCGAGACCACCTTCAATCATGTGCGGCATAATTTCATCAAGCTGCCCAACTCCTGCTCTCTTCAGTCTGAAAAGGTTAATTAAGTTCTTGACATCTATTTCCAATCTGACAACTTTAGCAAAGAGTTTGCGGTCCTTGGATTTTGGTGTTCCGATTGCTTCAAACAGGTTTGAGTAATATAACTTGTCAAGTTCGTTTTCTATGTATGCCAAGTTAGTTCCGTCAAACTGCTGCAGCAGGGGGTAGTATTCAGAATTTTTCAGGGCCTCAACGATCTCTTGATATGTGGCCTTGGCTGCGAGTTCTGACAGGAAAGTGTAAGTAAACTCTCCGGCAGCAATCAGAGACTCCAGGATATCTTCAACAGATGCACTGTAGAGTTTACCTCGCAGGAGTGTTTTTATGTTCCAGATGTCATACTTTTTCAGATATGAGACAACCAGGTAATTTAGTTCTCCTGAGGTGATCCTGTCCAACTTATCAAAGGTGAGCGCAAGATTCCTGTTCAATGCATGTTCTGCCAGATCGCCACCACTGTATCTCATTGCCAGTTCGTCAATGTCGTTTTTATATTCAGACTCTTGGATAAAGCGGGTAATTTCATCAATCCCCATGTTGAGAAGCCGGGGATATGATTCTTTAGGAAGCAGCTTACTCTTCATTGCGTGGACACGGGTTACGGCATAAGCATAATTAGAAGTGCCTTTTTTCTTCTTATCGGATGTTCGTGAGGGTTTTTTTCCCCAGAGTCTCTCCAAAAGCCGCATCGAAAATCACCCGTATAATATATCAGATATCTGCTTCAATGAATGCTCATACACGTTTTCCAGGATTGAATCATATGTGAAATCTAACCTGACCGTTCCGTCCTCATTATCCAGAACAACTCCGCCAATGGAATCAATGTTGCCAGCGTAAGTTAGTGAAGTTAATTTCTTGACAATCTGTTCTGAATCCTTAGAAGAATAAACTCTAGCACCGCTAGCTTCGTGCTTGTTGAGAATATGTTTCAACAGCTCTTCTTTTTTGGATGCCGGCATTGACTTGATTTTTTCAATTGTCTGCTTATAAACTGTATCTAGAAGTTCTTTACGCTTGTTAAGCGTGATTCTTTTAACTTCCAGGTTTGCACTTGATATAACCTGCTGGTGCAGACTTTGGAGGTCCTCTTCAGCCTTAGCAAGGCTATCTCCGAGCATCTTCTTCTGGATTTCTTTAGCTTCATTTAGGATCTCGGAGGCCTTTGCATCTCCTTCGGCTTTTATACGGGAAGCCTCAGCTCTTGCACCCTCCTGGATATCTTTTACAACGATCTCTAGTCCCATGCTTACACCTCCAAATAAATTTAGAGCAAAAAAGTGCTCTAAAGCCTAGAGCAAAAACTCTAAGCTTCTTAGAGTGCAACGATACCTAAGGGGGAACTTAGAGCATTACAATCACTCCAAGCCCGCTTGGCAAGGAAAAAACGCCCAACTAAGCTTAAAGCAATGCTCTAAGAAATTTAAGAGCGGTATGCTCTTAAATTTAAGCAGAATTTATAAGCAATGCAACGACGAGACCGAAAATAACGATGGTTTCTGGAATGACAGTAAGGATCAGGCCCTTACCGAATAATCCTTCGTTTTCTGCCATTGCGCCGATTGCTGCGGTACCGATTTCTCTTTCAGCTATTGCAGATGCATACCCAGTTGTTGCGATTGCGATTGCTGCACCGAGTGCTTTCATTCCTGCTGCGTCCAAAAAGAGACCTGCTGTTGCTCCGTCTGTCATGTTTTTATTCCTCCGTGTATTTTCTTATATATCCGAATGGGTTGAATTTTTTGCCCCCGCCTTCATAGAATTTTCCGAAGAATTCTACATACTGCAACCTGAGTGCGTGCAGTCCGGGAGCGATAATACTCAAGACAGTGTTAAGACCATGTCCGAGTATAAACACGATTATTGCAGCTACTGCTGCGAAGCCGATCTGAGAGTGATCAGGCCAGATCATGCTGAAGGCGATGTCATTGACTGTACCTGCGATATAAATCGAAGACAGACCGACTGCGATAATACGGGCATACGAAAGAGCATTACCCATAAGAGATGGCAATTCGATCGGGCCTTTGATACCCTCACCCATGGTGAGCATCACAATTCCAAGAACAAGAACACCAGCACCGATATACATCAATGCTGAACCGCCAAAATAACCGATAGCTGCAAGGATTGCACCAAGCTCAATAATCATCCAACTGCCTTTTTCGAGAACCGCGTGCTTCATCCCGTGGTGCCTGGCGATGTTTGAAAATCCTAACAGGAACCCAAGATTTAAATGAAGCAGTCCGACGAAGACGCTTAGTCCAATCATAGTCATTACCATGTGAGACCTGTGAATCGGGAAAGTAAACTCTTCTCCTCCAATACTCTCAAAGAGAGTGATAGTTTCCCAACCTGGAATCAAGCCTGGCGTTACTCCATGCACTGTATGCAAGCTCGCAAGCGAGAATCCAAGGAACTCACCATAAATAACTCCAAAAATAATTGACCAAATCTGACAATAGATTAGAATATCCATGAGAGGCTTCACTGCATCTGACTTTACCAGTGTTCTGATAGCCAGCGCAAGCACTCCCAGTATCAGTGCATATCCGATGTCTCCGAGAATCATTCCATAGATCAGCGGGAAGGTGATGAAAATCGCTGAAGATGGATCAATTTCAGTATATTTGGGCCTGGAATACAGGTCCATAACCTGCTGCATCGGTGCCACAACTTTTGAGTTATTGTACTCGACAGGGGCATGATCTTCTTCCTCATGATGAATTTCGAGGCTGGTGACGTATGCCTTGCCTTTAGTGGCACTGTTAACTACACTGACAATCCTGTCGTAATCTTCGGTGGGAGTCCAGCCATCGATTATGAACGCGTTTGCAGATGTAGCTATTCTAAGAGGCAGTTCTGCTTTCTGATTCTCGATACTCAGGACCTCGTCGCTAGCAAGGATGAAATCGGCGTACCTGGCTTTCAAGGACTCAATCTCACCTTTTAAGGATTCGATCCTTCTGGTGACTTCGGCTTCTTTCTGTTCAATGAATCTTAACAGCTCGCTTGGGACACCACCTCTTTCCGGAACTCTAAGTTCTTTGAATCCAAGACCCTGAAGTAATTCGTAGACTTTGTCGGCATCACTTTTAGCTACAAACAGTACAACTGCTTTTGATTGAGGGTCATAGTACAGTTCGTAAGCTTGGGTGATACTTGAAATCTGACTTGCTTCCAGGCTACCTTTTACAGTGCCCGCGAAAACCCTTAGATTCTCGTAGCCACGGTAATATTCGAAGTCAAGATTGATGGACAGATAAGGCAGGATTTCCCTTTTCTGGGATTCCAGATCTTTTAATTCATTTTCAAGCTGGGAAATTGATTCCGTTTTAGTTGAAATTGTCCTGTCCAGTTCATCTAACTTCGAGTCAAGTTCGCGCAGAACAGAGTCAGTTTTCTGAACTACCGGTTTTTTACTATCAATCCCCAAATAATTGGCGATAGAACGGATCTTCACAAGCTTTTTAGAGACTTCTTCTGCGTTTTTAAATGGCTTGCTGATCTTAAAACCAGACTCGTCTTCGACAAAATCTTCGACGTGAAAAAGATTTGTATCATGCAATGCATCGATGGTTTCTTTTAGAATGCTTTTGTGCCCGACAATAACGGCCCTTGTCATCTCTTTAGGTCTACTCATTAAGGACCGCCCTCTCAAACTCCTGTACAAGGTAATTGACGGATTTGTCGATGTTAGCTTGAGCTTTTTGGGACATGGCTAATGCGTTTTTTTCACCATCGTTGACGATCTTATCTCTTTCCTCCAGGATCTTTTTTTCACCCTCTTTAAAAGAGTCTTGTGAAGCTTTATGTGCATCGATTTCGGCCTGTTTCAGGATTTCCCTGGCTTCAGCCCGAGCATCGGAAATGCGCTTGTTTTTAGCGTCAATGGCCTCGTTAACCATTGATTTGG
This sequence comes from uncultured Methanosarcinales archaeon, assembly GCA_964610495.1. Lineage (GTDB taxonomy): Archaea > Halobacteriota > Methanosarcinia > Methanosarcinales > Methanosarcinaceae > Methanosarcina. Next base: position 4,270 of record CAZSVY010000140.1, on the reverse strand, counting down.
CGCTTTCCTCTGCTTTTTTTATTTCAGATAAGATTTCATTTTTAGCCATGTGAATCTCCGTCTCTCAAAATTTAATATATAAATTAATAATTAAAAATCCCTACTCCAATGGAGGTAGTTAACAAATCCTTCGTGAAAGAACTATATAACAGCTTCGGTTTTATCAAAGAAGAGGAAAGAAATTATAATGAAAGATCGTGATATATTCAATGTATAAGAAATTTTTAAGAAAATCTGAAATATAAATAGCAAAATATACGGTTTAAATGAAAAAGATTAAATATAACAGTAAAAAATAATTAAATCTAGACCGTGAAATATAATTAAGTAATGAAAAATTATCAAATTGAATATCTGAAAATAAAATGTAAAGCGTAACCCTAATTAATTGAGTTAGAATTGAGGGAATATATTCAAAACTGTATTAAAATCAGTTAAAAAATTATAAATGAATCATTTTATAAAAGGAATTTTAAGCTCTTTTTCCCCAAATAAGAGCTTTTAAAAGCTTTTTCAAGTAAAGAACAAAAATCACTTTAGTTGGACAAAATAGTAAAAATTTTTTTCCAGTTGAGCCCAATCTCAAGAAAATTAAACCTTTCAAAAGCTAACTTTCTAAAATAAACTCCTGTCCGATCTCTACAACATATCAGTCTGGTATGCAGACTTCAGTATTCAACTTTCAAATTGGGAAGTCAGTCTATTTTCCGTGAAAAAAGAAGCATTTCAGGAAAAAAGCCCTGAAAACGTTTATTCTCCGGACAGGCAATTAAAAAACAAAATTAAAAAATAACATAAAAAGTGTTATTTGAGCCTGTAAGGAATCCTTGCGCCCTGAGGAATTGTATGAATGTATTCCTTTCGGAAATCGGGGTTGCGCATCATGCAATAAGCGGCATCCTTTTTGTAGGCGTTATGCTTACCCATACGCTTCCAGATAGCTTCCAGGGATTCTTCACAGATATTTCCAAAGGAGAGAGGAGTGTAGGCACACGGCATCACCTCTCCGTCCGAGGCAACGTGCATCCAGCGTTTGCCCGCAAAGCACCCAAACAGGCTAGGGCCCATAAAATATGGGAACGCTGTGATTCTGGGACCTTCAGGTTTGGAATTCATTGTTTTCTGGAATTTCTCAAGCCTTGAAACATCTTTTTCTCCTATTACCTCATCCTCGTGATCAAGCCAGCGCCCAACTGCAATTATTTCATAGATAGACAGTTCATGTATTCCAAGGTCAGCTGCAAGGTTATAAAATTCTTCAAGGTCATCGATATTATGAGGGGAGACGACCACGAACATATCAGTAAGGATCCCGGCAGTTTTCGCATTCTTGATCCCAGAGACTGCATCCCTGTATGCCCCTTCTCGCCCCCGAATGCGATCATGCTCGGCTTCAAAGGGGCTGTCCAGACTGATTCTTGAGGCGTATAGACCTGCGGCTTTAAGTTCCCTTGCCCTTTCTTCGGAAAGCCTGAAACCTGAGGTAAAACAGGTGGTAATTGCCCTGGATTTATCCACTCTGGCCACCATGTCAACGAGATCGTTTCGGAGCATTGTCTCCCCACCATCGAAAGAGACAAGATAAGTACCAAGGTCCAGGCTCTGGTTCACAGCCCCGGAAATCTCATCCAGGGTCAGTTCCTTTTCTGGTTTAATATCGGCTGCTCCACAATGGATACAGCGGTTGGGACAGCGGGCAGTAATTCCTATTGAAAACTGATCGGGAACTCTTTTTTTCCTGATGGCTGAAATTTCAGCACTTATTACCCGGCTAAAAACAGGTCCCGGAATAGGTGGGATCCATGTAGAGAAAATAATCTCGTTCTCATTCATTGAAATGGGCTTTTCTTCCGCAAAAATGTTGTTTATGCGCTTGAGGAAGGGCTTTGCAAGCTGCGAAAGAGGACCTTCGGCATCAAGCACCATTTTTTCGTTTTCTGTACTGGCATTTACCTTAAGCACCGGACTATCATATACTCGCATGGATACACCTGGTAAAGTTAGTGGCAAAAATTGGAAGACTTGTTAGATTAGATAGAAACTAAATAATATCATTTTCCCATTTTACGTACAGGGAATTCGACAGAGTTTTAATTCATTTTTCAGGAAGAGCTGAGCGATTAAACATTCTCAAGCATATCGACAGTTATATAATCGGTAATCTGGAAGAGCTTATCCCTTGCCGGACACGCTTTGAATGTCAGGAGGGTCTCTTTTGCGGCATTAACATGCAGCTTTACGGCATCTATAGATTTTTGTATTGCTTCTTCCTTTGGCATATTTTTCATGTACACGTGCGGCAGAGTTTCAGATGTGAATTTCGATTCCTTGCCTTCGACCACTTCCAGAAACTCAAGAATATCGTCAACGATCTGGTATGCAGTTCCCAGGGAATCTCCAAAGAAATTAAAACGCCCTGCAAGGGCTCCATCAGCCCCTCCTGTATATGCCCCTATGGAAGCGCTGATCGCAAATAAAGAAGCCGTTTTCTTGTAAATGCACTCGAAATAATTGCTTTCCCCGAAATTGTCCTTATCGAGTCTCAGATCAAGGACTTCTCCTTCAGCCATATCCATCCCGGCTTTTCCGAAATCCCTGACCACTCTTTCCCCATACGGAGAAATAAACTCAATTGACTTTGCAATTAGATAGTCACCACAAAGAAGCGCCTTCGACGGACCAAATTTTTCAGGGGCTGAAGGCAGGTTTCTTCTAATAAGCCCCTGATCCAGGAGGTCATCATGGATGAGGGAAGCCGAATGCATCATTTCGACAGCAAGAGCTGCATCAAGGCTATGGTGATAAGAACCTGAACAGATCTCACTGGATAGAAGGAGGATAATTGGCCTGATTCGCTTCCCTCCGGTATTACAGACATGTTCTACCATTTTTTTTAAGCTGGATTCCTTTATTTGAGCAATGAAGGTATTTATTCCGAATTCAACATATCTGTATTCTTCCCACTCTTCAATATTCATCAATATTACTCCGTGTACTTGGACGGGCTTCCGGTAACGATCTTCTTCACCTCAAACTCAGGTTCAGAAACATAGTGCAGCTAATACTTACCTTTTTTCCTTCAGCAAGGTTAGAGGGAGAATTACCTGTATATAGTTGCCTGTATATTCTAGATAAACCTTCAAGTTCTCATTATTTTCGTCCATGAGTTTGCAAACTGTCAGTTTGAGGCCATCAAGGTTTCCGCATTCAATAGTTCCCGGAATTTACTTTTCTCCGGGATTCTACTTTCATATTCTGGATTCTAATTTTTCTGAGATCTTACCTTTTTTCTGGAATTCTACTTTATTCCGGGATTCTACTTTACTTCGGGATTTTACTTTTATTTCATAGAATTCTGCTTTCTGTCCGAGAAGGGGCTGGAGGATCAAATAGATTTCCAGCTATTATAAAAAGGCTATCCTACGACGCAATGCAGCAATATTTCTAAAGAACATACAGGAACACACCAGCAGTATGAAAAATGCAAACAGTATTCTCGTATGTATTCATCTAAAACTCCGTATAACGCGATCATTACATTAACTTTTTGTTAAGCTCTGAATATTTGTCAGTTGTAAAGAAGGAAAATAAAATTCGACTCAAAAAAAAGAAATACACACCCGGAGCAGTATAAACAAATGCTATTTGTCTCCCCACTCAGAGGATAAAATTGCTTTCACACTTAAAGTGTTATATTCCCTCAAGTATCAAGCAGTAATATTTTTGAAAGACAGGTACAGGAAAGAAAGTATTTTTATTGAAAAATTGATAAAAAATAGGAAATTTAACAAAAAACCGGATTTTAACAGAGTAATAAAATAATATTATTGAGAGTATATTCAAAAGAATATACTCAGGAATATATGTGTTTAAAAAATATCTCATATGCGAAAGAAAGGTTAACAATAAGATAAAACTATCTATATAAAATTAAGATATATAACAAATAACTGATATAAATTGGACGTTTTCGTACTTATCACAGGCAAATCGTATAATAATATCCTATTTTAATCCTCCACCAAACAGTTTCGAACAAATACCTGTACTCAGCAGCCATCAGGTAATCGTAATTAAAAAATGTACACCCAATCAAATTTAACAGATTCTTCAATTGTAGAAGTCATTAAAAATATCAAAAAGCTGAGATTCTACAGGTTAGCCTTCGTAAAACTATTATAGAAATTAGTTCCGCTGAGCCACAACCGTTGCGCCGGTTGATCACGCCGACAATTCCGTTTTCGATCAAACCTTTTCTAAAAAGGTTTGT
>CAZSVY010000139.1:0-3666 GCA_964610495.1 uncultured Methanosarcinales archaeon | reverse complement strand
TTTCTCCTGTCTTTGACACTTCTGGCAAGCTTGTTGCCATCTCAACTATTGCCAGAAACATTACTGAGCGTAAAAGGTCGGAAGAAGCTCTCAGATTATCAAATATCTATAATCGCAGCCTTATCGAAGCCAGTCTGGATCCTTTAGTAACCATTGGACATGACGGTAAGATTACGGATGTGAATCGTGCTACAGAACTGGTTACCGGAAGTTCCAGAAATGATTTGATCGGGACTGATTTTTCTGATTATTTCACCGAGCCTGAGGAAGCCAGAAAAGGATATCAGCAAGTCTTCATAGACGGTGAAGTTCGGGATTATCCTCTTGAGATTCAACATAAAGATGGACATACAACCCCTGTTTTGTATAATGCTTCGGTCTATAAGGATGAGGCAGGTAAGGTTATTGGCATCTTTGCTGCTGCGCGTGATATTACTGAACGTAAGAAAGCAGAAGAAGCTGTTAAAAAAATACATGACAATTTGGAAAAATTAGTTAAAGAGCGTACCGCAGAGCTTGAGAAAGCTTATGAATCGTTGAAAGAAAGCGAAACCGGACTTGCTGAAGCTCAAAAAATGGCTCATATCGGAAGTTGGAACTGGAATATTGCAACTGATAAAGCACACTGGTCTGATGAGCTATATCGTATTTTTGGACTCAATCCTCAAGAAATAGCCCCGGATCAAAAAGAACTATTCAAATATATACACCCGGATGATCGAGAATATGTGGATAAAACCTTTAAAGAAGGGTTAAAAGGGAAGCAAACTGCCAGTGATATTCGGATTATCTTAGCTAATTGGGAAGAACGCACAATTCATGTACAAACTGAAACTATTTTTGGCGAGGATAATATCCCTATTCAAGTAAAAGGAATAACACAGGATATTACTGAGCGCATTAAATCAGAAGAAGCCCTGGAGAAAATGGATAAAATCCGGATAAAAGAAATTCATCATAGAATTAAGAATAATTTGCAGGTAATCTCTTCGCTGCTGGATCTCCAGGCTGAAAGATTCCAGAATAAGGAAGTACTGGAAGCTTTCAGAGAAAGTCAGAACCGGATAACCTCGATGTCTCTTATCCATGAAGAACTCTATAAAGGAGAAGGAAAAGATACACTTAACTTTTCAGCATACCTTCAGAAATTAGCTGAAAGCCTTTTCCAGACTTATAACCTCAAGAGTAAAAATGTCCGCCTGTGCATGGATCTGGAAGAAAACACATTATTTGATATGGATGTTGCTGTCCCGTTAGGAATAATTGTTAATGAACTCGTTTCCAATTCCCTTAAACATGCATTCACTGAAGATGGAAAAGGGGAAATACGAATCAGGCTTTGCAGGGAAGAAAAGAATGATGAAATGCATAAATCCTTTTTCAGCCTGACAATTTCAGATAACGGAAAAGGAATTCCTGAAAGCATAAAGCTGGAAAAGCTTGAATCGCTGGGGCTGCAGTTAGTAAATATTCTTGTTGACCAGCTCGAAGGGAAAATCGAGCTCAGAAGAATGCGTGGAACGGAATTTAGAATTACTTTCAACGTGGCAGAAAGATCGTAAACCCGGATAAAAAGTATATCATCGTCGAATCATCGAGGTACCCACATTTAAACGACCCTTCCTGTTCTCACATTTAAACGACCCTTCCTGTTATTCGATAAAGGGATCTGTTAGCGCTAAATGATTACTGCAACCCCTATTTGTCTCGATTTACACTATGGATTTACATAGGCTGCAATGAAAGTAACACATTTCTTACTGATTTTATTTTAACCAGACGTAAGTCAACTGGTATCTCTGAGGAAGACGGAACAGCATTACTCCGTCATCTACTGCGTGAGTCTCTTTAATTCATTCCTTTAATCTTTCAGTTATCATCGATTTAGGAAGTTCGAGAACTACATGTTCTCTTGACTCCTTGATAATGAAGTCTTCAGCTCTGCAGTTGGATGAAGACCTGATTCATGATCTCTTTTGCAAGTCCCGTCTGAAATGGCAGAATATTAATATTACTTTATTAATATGACCTCACAGGTTTCAAATACAGAGCTTTGAAGTTTCAACTGGATTAACTCCTGTAAAACTAATCTGACCGTAATCAGGTCTTCGAGCCGTAATTTTAACTTCCTGATTATCGTTAGTTTGTAAATCTCATTAAACTTTGATTACCATTAATAAAAACAGCTAATTTATGATCGCCATGACAAATGCACCAAGGCTTATTGCATGGGAACTGACTGCAGGGTGCAACCTGAACTGCGTACACTGCAGGGGAGCTTCCACTTCCTCGGTTCCGGCAGGTGAACTTACAACTGATGAGGCTAAACATTTCATAGATGAGGTAGCAGGGCTTGGAAAACCCATTCTCATCCTGAGCGGAGGCGAGCCTCTAACCAGACCTGATGTTTTTGAGCTTGCACGCTACGGCACTGATGCCGGGCTTCGAGTCGTGCTTGCAACAAACGGAACACTTCTTACGCCTGAAATTGCAGAGAAGCTGAAAGCCGCAGGTGTACAGCGTCTCAGCGTCAGTATTGACGGGGCGACTGCAGGGACACACGACAATTTCAGGGGCATGCCCGGCGCTTTTGAAAGAACGCTTGCAGGCATCGAAGTCCTCAGGAAAGCAGGTTTTCCCTTCCAGATCAATACTACGGTCTCAAAACGCAATCTTGAAGAAATCCATAGAACTTTTGAGCTTGCAAAAGAGCTTGGAGCAGTTGCATATCATGTCTTTTTCCTTGTGCCCACAGGCAGGGGAGAAGAATCCGATGAGGTTTCCCCTGCAGACTACGAGCGCATTCTGCACTGGTTCTATGATATGCAGAAAGAATCGGAAATCCAGCTGAAAGCAACCTGCGCCCCCCATTATTTCAGGATAATGCGCCAGCAGGCAAAAAACGAAGGCATCGAAATATCAGTTAAAACCCACGGCTATGAGGCAATGACAAAAGGTTGCCTCGGAGGTACAGGTTTCTGTTTCGTATCAAGCGTGGGCGAGGTCTACCCTTGCGGCTACCTGCCTGTGCTTGCTGGCAATCTCAGGGTACAGCCCTTCAGGGAGATCTGGGAAAACTCCGAGGTCTTTGCAAAACTCAGGAATCCTCAGGAACTCAAGGGTAAATGCGGAATCTGCGAATACAAAAATGTCTGTGCCGGCTGCAGGGCAAGAGCTTATGCTGCTACAGGCGATTATCTTGAAGAGGAGCCTTACTGCATATACAGGCCCGGAAAAAAGTGATAGTGATCGAGATGATTGGCATTGATAATTTAAAAGATCAGCTCCGGAAAGAGGCTGCCGATTTTTCCTGTGATATGGATCCTTATGACGGGGAAATTCCGGTAATAGAACTTGATGAAACCGACAAAAGAATCCTCAACCTTATCCAGCAGGAAATTCCCCTCGAAGTCGAACCTTTTGCAAGGTTAGGCGAGATTCTCGGGCTTCCGGAAATTGAGGTAATTGAAAGGCTGCGTGAACTCAACAGTAAAGGGGCAGTAAGAAGGGTAGGTCCTGTCCTCAGCACGAGAAATATGGGGAGCGTAAGTACTCTTGTAGCCCTGAAAGTGCCCGAGTCCCGCATAGAGGAAATTGCTATTTTTGTTAACGAGTATCCCGAAGTTTCCCATAATTATCTCAGAAATGCTGCACAATATAATCTCT
>CAZSVY010000138.1:0-5731 GCA_964610495.1 uncultured Methanosarcinales archaeon | reverse complement strand
TGAAGTTCGAGGAACACGAAAAGGCTTTGATGTACCTGTTTTATTCGTACAGACAGACCTCATCGATCCTGGAATATTTTCCGATTTCAGAATCTTTAAAGTGAATTGCAATTTCTCTTGCTGCAGCTTCAGGGCAATCGGATGCATGAACTACGTTTCTGCCCACGTCCAGAGCAAAATCCCCGCGGATAGTTCCCGGAGCCGCATCGACAGGATTTGTAGCGCCGTTTATAGCCCTCAGAACTTTAATTGCATCTTTCCCGGCAACTACCATTGAGACTGAAGGGCCGGAGGTGATGAATTCGATAAGGGAGGGGAAGAAAGACCTGGCTGCATGCTCACTGTAGTGCTCTTTTGCAGAGGCTTCACTTATAACGTTCATCCTGAGGGCGACGATTTTCAAACCGCGCTTCTCGATTCTGGAAATCACTTCTCCAATCAACCCACGCTGAACTCCGTCAGGTTTTACCATAACGTATGTCTGTTCCATATAAACACCCTGGCAATACTGAACTATAAATTGGCAATTCTATCTGTTATGCCTTTTTCAACTGGATTCTGCCTTTCTCAGTCCATTCAGTACGCCTGGGAAGCCTACCAAGATTAAAGTTGTTCATGCATTTGGAAGAGTGCATGTAATAGGTAGAACCGTCCTTTTTAACGTAGAGCTTTCCGGTTCCGGGCTCCAGCATTTTTCCGCAGAAAAAGCATTTTCTCTGTTCCATTTATTTCACCACTTTTTCTTATCTGGTGGTCAATTTCTTAGCTTCTCTTGAAGTCTCAAGCAGCATAAGGATGTCCCCTATCCGGACAGGGCCTACACAGTTTCTTGTAATAACGCGACCCTTGTCCCTGCCTTCCAGAACCCTGCACTGGATCTGACTGGCTTCACCATGCATGCCTGTATTCCCGATAACGTCAATAACCTCAGCAGCAAAGCCGCCGGTTGTGCTTTCGTCAGCCATAATCAGCACCTCATGTTATCAGGATTATTTAAGAGCTTCAAGCTTCTGGGCAATGTCCTGAACCATTTCAGCGGCTTTTCCTGCATCTACGATTGCGACAGTTGCGCAGGAAACACCAAGCCCACTGGCTGCACCGAGTTCCCTCTGGTTTTTGATGAAGATATAAGGTGCTTTCTTTTCCTCGGAAAGGGGAGCGATGTGAGCAACGATCTCGGCAGGCTCGATGTCTTCTGCAATGAGGACGAGCTTTGCATTGCCTCTCTCGATTGCTTTTGTGGCTTCATTGGTGCCTTTTTTGATCTTTCCAGTGTCTCTGGCAAGCTCCAGAGCTTCAAGTGCTTTGTTTGTAAGTTCTTCTGGAACGTCGAATTTAGCTAATTGTGCCATTTAAGATTCTCCTTCGAAATTGCGAGTACCGCAATTTTTCATCAATCATAGGTTTTTTAACACACATCTGTCAACATTGAGATTCAGACTCTTAAATTAAAGCCTGAGATACTTCAATGCGGAGAGTAAATGAGTTGAAACATAGATACTGCTAGCTAAATGCCGCAGATCGAACCTTAGAAGTACATGATCACCTATAAACTTTCTGCTTGAAAACGCGAGTCATAAACGAAAAGCAGAAGTAAAGTAATAAGAAATTCGTATATATAAGGATATTTTCAGCTCCCGGATAAAAACTGAATTAATACGTCATGGTTATAAGGAATGTAAGAAATTTTGATCGCATGGACACAATTTACTACGAAGCTCATAAAAATCTCTATCTTAACCTTACCAACCGTTGCAGTGCAGACTGTGTTTTTTGCATCCGCAATTTTGCAGACGGAGTTTACGGATATAACCTGAGGCTTTCGAAAGAACCTACAACTGAGGAAGTTATCGGAGCCCTGGAAGAACTGGACCTTTCAAAATACAGAGAAATTGTATTCACAGGTCTTGGAGAGCCCACCCTGAGGTTCGACGTGGTGCTTGCAGTAACCCGCTGGCTAAAAAGCCGGAATATTCGAGTCAGGCTTGATACCAACGGACAGGCAGCCCTGATAAATCCGGGAAGAGATGTGATCTCGGAACTGAAAACCGCAGGAATAGACTCCATCTCCGTAAGCCTCAATGCCGAATCCGAGGAAAAATATAACAAGCTTTGCAGGCCGATTCACAAAAACGCTTACGGTGCAGTACTTGATTTTATAAGGGGAGCAAAAAAGGCAGGAATCAGTACAAGAGTTACGGTAGTTAACGTGTCCGAAATAGACCTGGAAAAATGTAAAAAGCTTGCAAATGAGCTTGATTCGGACTTTCACATAAGAGCATTATCCGAAGCTGCAAGTAAAGAAATCTAAAAATTGTTAAAGGCTCACAATTTAACGGATTAAGATATTTAGGACCCTGGAGAAATTAATCGGCTTTGAGAAATTAACCAGCTTTATAATTGAAAGTTAGAGAGCTGAAAAATTACACAATTTAAACACATAAAATTGAAATTTGCAGAAATTAGATTTACAAATTGAGATTTACAGAATTAAGATTTATAGAACAAAATTTACAAAATTGAAATTTACAGGACTGGAAGTTTACGCCTCCAGGGCTGAAATTTCAGTTTCGGGTTTTTTATTGATTTTCAGGCCTGTATCTATCATCGTCAAGGTTTTCAAAATCGTCAGAATTCTCCTTTCTGGTCCGTTTTTTAAAGGTTTTGTTTTTCAGGTAGACAGCTGCTATTAAGACTGCCAGTAAAAGAACTATGGGAAACTTAAAGAAATTAAGTAGTCCCGGAAGCTTTGAAGAACTTTTTGCAGAGCCCGAGCTTTCTGCAGCCAAATCTTCTTCGTTATTTGTATCACCTGACACTTTACCTGAGGAGGCCGAAGCAATTTCAACAACGTTTTCAATGCCCCCAGTCGTTACCGTACCTTCATTTAGCGGCAGTTCGGCTTCTACTTCCGTATCGAGGTCTGACTCCCTGAGTCCGTTTCTGGAAAGGAAACTTTCATCTTCAAAGAGCTGTGCAAAAACAGTAGAATTCCGCTCAAAGAGATATGCTGCTCCGGCATCGCTTCCTGCAGCAAGGGCCGAGCTGTCGAGAGAAACGGACACGCAGTTAATATTTCCTCCGCAACTGCAGTTCCAGAATTCGTTCCCTTCCATATCGAGGACGTAAAGCGTATCATCCCAGCTTCCGGCTGCAATAAATGACGCATCCGGCGAAATTACAACACTGTAAATGTCATCTTTTACCTGATAGTCCCAGAGTTTCGTGCCTGTGCTGTTAAACAGGTAGATCTTATCGTCAAAACTTCCTGCTGCCAGATGTGAGCCGTTACCTGACAGCGAAACGCTGCTTACCCAGAAAGCAGGATTATGCATCCAGGAAAATTCCCCTTTCTGGTTAAGGAGATAGACATTATAATTGGACCCGCCGGCAGCCACATAATAGGCGTGCGGAGTCATGCACACGCTATTGATTACACTGCCTGTCTTTCTTTCCCAGATTTTATTTCCTTTACTGTCAAAGAGGTAAATACACTGATTGGAACCCCCGGCTGCAACATAAGATCCGTCCCTGGAGATGGCTATACTTCGGAAGGAATCCCCGGAATCAAAACTCCATAAAAGCTTGCCTTCCCTATTAAAGAAGTAAAGCTTGCCGTCATCACTGCCTGCTGCTACATAAGAACCGTCGGAAGAGATCACCACACTATTCAGGCTGCCCCCGGTTTCGTAATTCCAGAGCAGGTTACCCTGCCGGTTAAAAAAGTATACCTTCTTATCATTGCTTCCTGCAGCTACACGAGTCCCATCGGAAGAAATCGATACGGTATAGACAACATCTCCGGTAGTATAATTCCAGAGTCTTTCTCCCTTGGTATTAAAAAGAGAAATATTATGATCAAAATCCCCTACTGCAAGATAGTTCCCCCCCGAAGAAAGAGAAACTGTATTGACTATGCATCCGGTCTCACATTTGCAAAGCAGGTCAAAAGCCCTGAGTTCCGAAAGGTTTACGTCCCCACTATCCGTAACAGGATCTGCAGCTCCTGGACCTGCAAACAGGCCGAAAAGCAGACCCAGTGCCATAAGTAACCATATTCCCGCTGACTGTCTCATAGTAATTATAATGTAGGAGTTTATTCCAAATGAATTTTTTGTCAGAGTGTTTAGCAGAAAAATAAGGGCATTATATGACCAGTACGGTTTTACGGAGTAGAATTGAGGATCAAGAAATTAGAGCCAGCGAAGGTACTGGTTTCGTTTCACTGAAACATTAGCCGCGGTGGATACCCGGAAGATAAAAAGGAAGTTAAAATGGCGAATAAAATCAATAAGAGCCATAGATTATTTCTCTACAGCTCTAAGCTTTAAGGTAAGTCGCGGCCTGAATAATTGGGTTTAATTCTGGCTAACCGACCCTTTTCATGCTTTTCAGAGGGTATTACCTGCTTTCTACCTTAATATAGCCGGCTTTTCTAGCTGTGTTGCTACCGGCAGCGTTTTTCACAGTTAATGTAACATCATAATTTCCTGCCCCAGTATATGTATGAGTTGCATTCATAGCATGTTTTGAATAGATCCCATCACCGAAATCCCAGTACCAGGAGGTTGGTGACCCGGTGCCCGTATCAGTGAATTTAACTATGAGCGGCGCTTTTCCGGACGTTACATTCGCAGAAAAATCCGCAACCGGCATGTCAGGAATCGTATCAGGAATTGTCACTGTTATGTAGTGATATTTTGTAATGATAGACTTACCGCCACGGTTATCCAGGTATAATGTTACGGTGTATTTACCCGGCTTTTCGTAAACGTGCATTGCATATGGGGTTGCTGATTCGTTACTATCCACCATATAAGACTGAATTACACCATCGCCAAAATCCCACTGGCGCCATATTGGATAATTTGGAAACTCGGCGTCCTTATCATCGAGGAAAATTACCGTGAGCGGAGCGCTTCCGGACGTTACATCGGACGAGAAGTATGCGGGATATGCAGGTTCGTCCCCGATTCCAACGAGTACGTAACCGTACTTACTTATGGCGCCGCTGCCTGCGGCATTTTTCACTGTCAGGTTAACAGTGTACCCGCCCATTTTCCCGTACACGTGAGCAGGATTCTTTAGGGTTGACGTGTTTCCGTCTCCGAAGTCCCATTCCCAGGAAGCTGGTGAGCCTGTACTGTTATCAAAGAACGACACAACCTCATTCTCGTAAATCCCGTGATCACTGGGTTGATTTAATACCTCCTCGGCTTCCGGAGAATAGAAATCCGCAACAGGCTTTACCGTCGGCGCGGTTGCCATGACTGTGATATAGCCATGCCTGATTATCGAATTGCTGCCTGCGGCACTAGTTACCTTTAGAGTAACATTATAAATCCCAGGTTTTTTGAAAGTATGCGTCGCATTCATAGCATGTTTCGAGTAAATCCCGTCCCCGAAATCCCAGAACCAAGACTCTGGTGCACCTGTACTGTTATCTGTGAACAGTACCTTTAAAGGTGCATCTCCTGATGTTACATTTGCGGAGAAATCGGCAACAGGAGCTTTCAAAGCTTTAACGGTGATAAAACCGGGTTTCGTAATTGTATTATTGCTGTGCTCATTCGCAACTGAGAGGCTTATATTATATTTTCCTGGCTTTGTAAACGTGTGAGTTGCATTCATAGCATGTCTTGAGTAAATTCCGTCCCCGAAGTCCCAGAGCCACGAGGTAGGCGAACCTGTACTGTCATCGGTAAATCGTACTTTTAAGGGTGCGGTTCCT
>CAZSVY010000137.1:0-3311 GCA_964610495.1 uncultured Methanosarcinales archaeon | reverse complement strand
TGACTCTGAATGGATTGCAGAACTATGCCTAAAAGGGATGATAGAACCTTCAAGGATCTTTCCCAAAGAAGACAGGGAACTAAGAACACTCACGAGAGCAAGGGAGAATCTTGTGAACAACCGTACTCAGATGAAGAACAGAATTCATCAAATACTTGAATATTCTTGTATCAAAATATCTTCAGTTCTTACAGATATTTTTGGAAAGTCAGGCAGATATCTTCTTGATGGTTTACTTGAAGGCAAGACTATAGATGAAATCCTTATTGGAACAAAATCAAAAACAATAAGGAAAAAAGAACAACAGCTCAGAGGAGCAATAAAAAATAGCCTTGATTCTGCTCAAATTCTCGTTATTCGATATTACTTAGAACAAATGGAAGAGACTCAAAAAAAGATAGATAATCTTGATACTGAAATAACGAACCGAATTAAAAGTAGGAAGGAAGATTTAGAAATTGCCATGTCTATTCCTGGCATTGCATTTACATCAGCCTCATCAATTCTTGCTGAGATTGGAAATTATCGGGATTTTGAAAATGGGAGTAAGCTTGCTGCATGGTGTGGTCTTGTACCATCTATTTATGAATCAGCAAATAAGCGTATAACAGGCAGTATAACAAAACAGGGATCGAAGCATGTCAGAAGGATGCTTGTGCAGGTCGCACACGCAATATCCCGAACTAGAAATTCAAGTCTAAAGAGTTTCTTTCTGAGAATAAAAGCTAAAAAAGGAACGAAAGTAGCTGTTGTTGCGCTAGCAAGAAAAGTACTCTGTATATTGCATCATCTTCTGGTAAACAGGGAAATGTATGAAGAAACTGTAAATCTAAAACCTAAACCTATCAAGTTTGATCGGACTTCCTCCCCGATTCAGATTACTGAACAGGATATGATTGATTCTCTCGTCAAAGCCGGTTACATTATCGAAAAAAAGGATAAAGGGGGTGGAAGCGGGGGAGGATATAGTACTCCCCTATCTTGATGAAAGTTATCTATAGGTGTTAAAACAGCATCGGATACATCATTTTTCATAGGAAAGATAAGCTCAATCCAGGTATTGAGTTTTTAGTAAGGTGCTGCTGCGTTTCTCCTTCACTACAATATACAACCTTCCTTTTTTAGCATTGTCAAATAATTCTCTAAAGGTCTCCCTTTAGCCAGGGTATGAAAAACTCCCATGTCTCCAGTATAACTGTCTGTAGTTGCTGCAATCCCTTTTCCTTGTTTCCTGACCCTGAATTAGAAGAAAACTTGAAATGTTTATATATTAAAACCGTATGGTAAAATAAGATACATCGGATATAAAATTCAGGGGTTTAGTAGATAGAAGAACTAATGGTATAAAAAAGCAGATTGAAAAAAGGAGTTAATGGAATGAAACTCTTAATATTAATATGTGGAGAAGGGCTTGGCCACACAAGCCGATGCCTTGCGCTGGGAAAAGAATTCTTGATGGCTGGGCATGAGGTGCATTTTGGGGCTTATGGTTACTCAAAGGAGCTGGTCGAAAAAACGGGATATGAAGCGAGTGAGATACCTTCGGAAATAAAGCTAGTTGGAAAAGCCGGAACCCTGGATTTTACAGGGTCAATTGAGGCAACTCTTAAAAGTGCCGATATTCTCGGTGGCCCTAAGCTCCTGAAACTTATCAAAGATATAAAATCTGATATTGTACTTTCGGACAGTTATTATCTGGGAACTCTGGCTGCCTTTACGCGTAAAATCCCTGTATACCTTGTCGTAAATCAGTCAAATATGGAAGAGTTCTTTAAAAACAGAGGAGTGCCTATCAGGATTCTTGGGGAAATGACAAAAAGATTCTATAATCAGATTTTTGAAAAAGTAGATAAAATAATTATTCCTGACTTCCCTCTTCCTTATACAGTTTGTAAGAAAAACCTGAGTTTTACTCCGAAGCTCGAGGAAAAACTGTTTTATAGCGGTCCCCTTGTAAAAGAGAAATATGGGGAAGTAGAAGAAATTCCTCTCAAGAAGCCTCATATTGTTTCCCTAATAGGGGGCTTCGGATACAGAGAACCTATTTTCAAAAAAGTACTCGAAACCTCAAAGCTCAATCCCTCCATTCATTATACCCTTATTTCAGGCCCTTCCCTTGATCCTTCAAAAATAACAGACTTACCAGAGAATGTACAAATCTTTAAATTTATAAAAGATACCTTTCCTTACCTCAAAAGCTCTGATGTAGTGATAGCACCCGGAGGGCATAGTACCATGATGGAAGCCCTTAGCTTCGGGACTCCTATTCTTTCTTTCCCCGATAAAGGGCACAGCGAACAGGAGAACAATGCCACAGTGATCGAGGAGGAAGGTTACGGAAGAAGGCTCAGTTATTCTACCCCTCCTGAGGTCATTCTGGAATGTATCCGAGAGGTTCTGGAAGAAGAGAAGTACAGGAATAAAACTGAGAGGTTGCGCAGGCTTGCCAGAGAGCTGGACGGGCCTAAGGCTGTCAGAGAAATGATTGAAAAAGAAGTTAGTGGAAAAGCTTCGTAAAATTCTCTTCATTGCTTTTGAAGACTATTAGGTCTAGTGTCGTGTCATCCCTCAGTGATTAAAAAATTCTGAGTAGTTGCAATCGATTTTATAAGACATTTTACTGTTGACTCGACACTAGTGAAAAAATGATCATACTTAAGATCACTAAGCTATTAGATTCCACTCACTGAGATATGAGACTCCTCAGATAGTCGAGAAGTGCAGCATGATCTTCGAGCACGAGATCTGCATGCTGCACCTTTTCAGGTTCAAGCATGCTCGCAACAGCAATACAATAAAGTCCGGCTCTTTTGGCAGCAGTGATACCCAGAGGTGCATTTTCAACCACAATGCATTCGTTCTTAGTCAGGTCAAGTCTCTCAAGAGCCTTAAGGAATGGATCTGGATCAGGTTTTCCTCGTTCCAAGTCGCGCCCGTTAATAACTACGTCAAAACAGCCTGGGAAAAATTTATTCACAACTTTTTCAACTGTACTGGGTTGTGATCCGGAAACCATAGCAAGCTTGAAATGCTTTTTTAATTCCTTAAGGCAGCCCGGAATTCCCTCATAGGGCTTTATCTTATCAAACTCAAGAGCTTCGCGTTTCTTTTCTGGCAATTTCTCGAAATGCCAGGGCTCAGGCTCTCTGCCGGCCTTTTCAAAAATCACTTTAATTAATCTTTTGTCGATCGAGCCTTCAAGCTCATAAATATCCTCTCTGGTGATAGTAATACCAACTTCCCCTAAAGTTTTAACCCAGGCATCCGCCTGAAAACGCATGGAGTCCACAAGAACCCCATCCACATCGAAA
>CAZSVY010000136.1:0-30086 GCA_964610495.1 uncultured Methanosarcinales archaeon | reverse complement strand
CAAGCAGGGAATCGCTCAGTTCCTTAATGTATTTTTCAGATTCTGCCCTGAAAATGCCCATATATTTTGACATATCCATAATTTTCCCTGCCTTTCTGGAAGCTCAGATTTCTTTTTTCTAATAGTTTCCAAGGTACAATCAATCCGACTCAATCCGACTCAACTCGACTCAACCCGACTCAATCTTAGATTCAATCCGGATTCAATCTCATATTCGATCTCGAATTTGATTTTTGCTTCAATTTTGAATTCAAATTCCTGCGTCAATAAGCAGATCCAGTACGAAGAATTAATCTTTTATCTTAACGATTACGCCGTTTTTTAGTTCCAAAAGTTAGCTTATTATTTTTATAGAGAGTTAGCTTATTATTTTTATAAAAAGTTAGCTTATTATTTTTATAATTTCTTCAGCCATTTTATCCAGAGGGAGCACAAAATCCGCCAGTTTTCGCCTCACAATTTCTTTTGGCATCCCGTAAATTACACATGAACTCTGAGCCTCAGCAATTACTTTTCCTCCCATTTTCTTTACGTCTTCAGCTCCGTCTGCTCCATCGCAGTTCATTCCGGTCAGAACCAGGGAAATCACTCTGGAGCCGTAAACTGGGGCAATAGACCTGAAAAGAGCATTTACTGACGGTCTTGAGCCCAGTTCTTTTGGGCCGCATGAGAGATGCACAACCTCTTTTTTACGACCGTTTACGGTCTTCTGTACGACTTCCATGTGATAGTTTCCGGGAGCTACAAATACAGTCCCTTCCTCTACGGTGTCCCCTTCCTGTGCTTCTTTTACCCTGAGAGCCGTTTTAGAATTAAGCCTTTTAGAAAGAGATGACGTAAAACCTGCAGGCATATGCTGTACTACCAGGATTGCAGCAGGAATGTCAGCAGGAAACGAACTTATGAGTTTCTCCAGGGCTCTTGGGCCTCCAGTGGATGCGCCTATTGCAAGCACATTTCTCACGGAAGCCACTTGTTTTCGGGGTTTGCCCTCTTCGATTTTTTCTTTCTTTTCATTTATTTCCGGCTTTTCCGATCCTTGATTTCGCATGCACTCCAGATTTTCAAGATTGGCTTTTGCAGCTTCCCGGATCTTTCTGCATATTTCCTCTGCCATTTCTGGCATGCTCTGACTGAGAATTCCTTCAGGTTTCTGGATCACATCCACTGCGCCATATTCAAAAGCTGTAAGCGTAATCTCTTCAGCTTTTTCCCCAAGGGCTGAAACCATGACTACAGGAGTCGGACACTCCCTCATAATCCGAGCAAGAGTATTGAGGCCGTCAAGGACAGGCATAACATTGTCTAGAAGAACGACATCAGGCCTCAGTTTACCAATCTTTTCAAGGCCGTCCTTTCCATTGACCGCCGTTCCTACGACCCTGAGATTTGGGTCTTCACTGAGAATATCGGAAAGGAGCTTGCGAATTAAAGCAGAATCATCTACTATGAGTGCGCGGATAGTCATCTCAAGCACTTTTTCATTAAATGTAGAGTTTAATTCTTAATAACCTGATCTAATAATAATTTATTTAACAGTAATAGGATTTGACGTAATTTGATTTATGTAGCTTCACTTAACACAGTTTGATTTAATAGTAACTTCACTTAACACAGTTTGATTTAATAGTAACCTGATTTAACTGCAGGTTCAAACCTGTTGTCTAATTTGGCTCAGCAATTTTTCTTATTACATCCAGCATTCCATTAGGTTCAAAAGGCTTTACTATAAAACCCATAGCGCCTATTTTCATTGATTCGGTTATGAGCGCCTGCTGCCCAAGGGAGGAACACATTACTATCTTTGCCTCCGGGTCCATAATAAGAAGTTTTTGTAATGCCTCTTTTCCATCCATATCTGGCATAATTATATCCATTAACACAATATCGGGCTTTACTTCGAGATACGTCTGAATTGCTTCTTCTCCGTCACCGACCTCAGCAACCACTTCATGTCCGTGCATCAGAAGAATATCTCTAATTATCATTCGCATAAATTCGGCATCGTCCACGATCATAACTCTGGCCATGCATTTCCCTTCTTTTGTTCTTGAACAAGCGACAATATCGGATAATATTTCACACTCCTTTTTTTTGGAATGTTCCGACACCTTACTCCTATCTGTGCCGAATCTCGCCTCTCGCCTGCGTATTCTTCATAAATCAATGTTATGAATCAAAGAATTTCAGTTGAAAGCTGCCTAGGGTTAACAAATGTAACCAGCGCAAGTTTTCTTGTTAAGGCAGATCTATCCCAATTGTGTAGAAAAATATATACGAGACCTGCTATATTAAACTTTTTTAATTATCATTAGTAAATTATAGAGTTCAAAGTTTGTTTAGAAGATCTCGGTAACTGGCATGTTAACAGACTATTTGTAAAATTTATAAGCTCTCTCTAATTCTTCAGCCGAACCCCGGTTTTGATCTGTAAATTTAAATAAAAACGTTAATGATATTCGCTTTAAAAAATAAAAACACTACTACATTTGTTTTAAACTTAATCTGGTATTAATTTCAAATCTTTTTCCTGAAATAATAATACCAAAAATGATACCATAGTTTAAATAAATTATTTTTATCTCTGTTTATATATTGAAAACATGACTCTAAAGTTAGCAAATAAATTTATATTCTCTCGAACTTCATATATTACTCAGTAAATTGAGATGTTAAACCTGACGCAATTGCAGGTCTGAAATATACTTATAATTGCAGGTCTAAAATATACTTATTAAAGATATAAATGAGAAATTTTATTTAAATTTTATTTAATATTTCGTTACATCAGGTCTTTCAAGGAAGATTCGTTATCAACACTTCTTTAAAAGAATCTTATTTACAAAAATCTCGTTTATAAAAGCCCACTTATAAAAAATACCTCTTACAAAAAACCTTGCTTGTAAAATTCTTCTTACAAAAATTTCCCTTTACAAAAATCTTCAAGCTGCCCCCCAGGAGTAGGTTTTAGTGCCTGAAATCTTGATTGTTGAAGATGATTTACTTAATCTGACGATCGAAGCAGACTTACTTAAGTCCCTTGGATATGAGCCGAAAAAGGCCAAAAATGGTTTTGAAGCCCTCGATATCCTCAATAAAATGAAAATTGATCTGATATTGCTTGATATGGAACTTCCGAAAATGCACGGTCTTGAACTGCTTCAAAGAATCAAACTTAATCCTGAAACCCGGAATATAAAGGTAATTGCAGTTACAGGTCACTCGGATCCCGAAAGTAAAGAAAAGTTCCTTAAGGCTGGATGTCATGCCGTTCTTGCCAAACCCATAAATTTTGGCGATTTTGGTTCACAGGTCGAAAAATTTCTTACAACGGCAGATTCTTGAGGATAAAAGGATAGCGCGAAGACAAAGGGTAGATGCCTCAAGAGTTACTGATTAAGATTACCCGGTGAAAAATTATCCAATGAAAAACCAATGATCAAAAAAGATTACTGAGTCAAAGCTTTTATCTGGTTCCTACTTTTTAATGAATCAGAAAATTTATCAATTCTCAAATAGTCTGTACTGGATAACTGGATGGGAAGATCAGGCAATTTCCTGCAGGGATATTTCCGCCCGTTTACCTTCCTCAGCAGGTACCGCTGACAGGTTAATAGCCCGATTGCAGGTAGAAAGGGTAGAGAGGCGGAGAAGCTGTAGCCACGGGTGAGAAAGATGTATAAAAACACAAAAATAGGGCATGTAGTGATAGGCTTTGCTCTTCTTTTAGTTTTGATTTTTTTTGTTGGGTACACAGGCTATCAGGGTATGGACGATGTTGAAAAGAAGACTCGAGCCATTCAAAACATGACCTTTATCATGAATAATATGCAGGGTGCCCTGGAAGCCCAGGAAAGATACGTTATTTATGGTGATCCTGCTTATAAAGAAGAGACTTATAAAGATCTTAATCTTGTGCCCACGCAGGCAGCTATATCCAAAGAAATATATCTTGACTATCTTGACCCAGTAAATCAGGACCGGATGGATTCTATTCTGGAAACTTCCGGCGAATTCAGGGAAACTTTTGACAGCTATGTTGAAGCAAACGATGAAGAGATAGCCCTGAGAACCGATATCATCTCAAATGGCGAGCTTATTTTGCAAAAAGCGGACGAGCTTTACCAGGACCAGATGCTTCAATATCAGCAGTATGTGGAGAACGGCTCTTCGAGTGAAGTCCTCCAGCAAAAATTATCCAATGCTCAGGAAGCCCAGAAAATCAGTATACTTGCGATGGAAGCTCGAAACGAATATCAGAACTATATAATTGATCCCGAAGCTCAGTATGCGGAAAATTTTGATCGGCTAATGGGGAATATAATTGAAGTTACCGAGAATCTGGACGAACAGATGGCGAAACCCGAAAATCTTGAGCGTGGAAACACAATAATTGCCAGTGCCACAGAGATCCGGACTGATTTTGATCGCCTGAAAGTTCTTAAAGAGAGAAAGGCGGCTGAAGTGGAAAATATGGCAACCATAGCTGCGCAGGTTGAAGGAATTGCTCAAGCTGCCAGTACCGATCAGAAAGAGCGACTTGACGCCCTGATAACGGATTCTATAAATAAGATCTTTCTCGTTACTCTTCTTTCGATGCTTATCGGGGCTCTACTCGTTTTTATAATTCTGAACCTTTACAGGAAACCCATTTACGAATTACTTGGAGCGGCCGACAGGATTTCGGAAGGAGACCTGAGTGTTGATATTAAAGGAAACTCCAGAAGTGAAATCTCTCAGCTCTCACAAGCCTTTAAATCGATGGTTGAAAACCTTCGTAGTCTAATTAAAGAAATCCAGGAAAGTTCGCTTCACCTTTCCACACTTTCGGAAGAAATGTCTGCTTCTTCTGAGGAGGTAGCGTCGGCATCAAGAAAAATTTCCGATACCGCAGCTGAGATTTCAAACGGGACAGAAGTGCAGAGTACAAAAATAGTGGATATAACTCATGCAATGCAGGATATGACACATAATATCCAGGAAATTGCCGAAAATACCCAGAAAGTTTCTAAAAACACAAATCTTGTCAATAACACTGTCAGTAATATAGGAAATGCTTCAAGAGAAATCCTGTTAAAAATGGACCTTATTCGCTCCTCTGTTGATGAGACTGAGGAAGTGATAATGGAACTGGACTCCAAATCTCAACAAATTAATGAGATTGTAACTCTTATTACCAGGATTGCGGACCAGACAAATATGCTTGCACTGAATGCTGCAATTGAGGCTGCCCGAGCTGGCGAACACGGAAGGGGTTTCTCTGTTGTAGCCGATGAGGTCCGAAAACTTGCCGATGAATCCGGCCGCGCTGCTAATAACATTTCCAAGCTAATCGATGAAATAAGAAGCAGTATCGGTGAAACCGTGGAAAGTATAGAAGCCAGTAAAAAAGATGTGCAGGTCGGTTCACTATCCGTTAACAACGCGGTTGAAATGGTTGCAGGGATAGTTTCTACAATCAATGAAATTACAAATATGATAGAAGATGTTGCAGCTGCTACAGAAGAGCAGTCTGCATCCATTGAAGAGATCACTTCCACCCTGGAGGATATTTCCTCAATCTCGGAACAGTCCGCCGCAGGAACGCAGGAAACTGCTGCAGCTCTCGAAGAACAGAGTGCTTCGATGTCAGAACTTGCCAATATGGCCAGTGACCTTTCTTTGCTCGGGGAAAAGATGAGAAAAGCTACCGAAAAGTTCAGGCTTGGTAACTCAAAAGAAGTATCAGAAAACACAACCAGTTAAAATCCCGGAATTAATTTGAGGAATTCAAATGTTTGAAGAAACATTAGAAGAGAATTCAGGGTTCTCGGAAGAAACTCTCCATTTAGTGACCTTTGAGCTTTCAGGCGAAGAGTTCGGAGTAGACATCATGCAGGTTTCCGAAGTTGTTCCGGTCCCGAGAATCACCCGCATTCCTCAGGCTCCGGAATGCATAAGAGGACTAATTAACCTGCGGGGAAAAATTCTCGTCGTGATAGATCTTAATAAGCGGCTTGGCTTCAAGTCGAAAGAGACTGACAGCCTGTCCAGAATTATCATAGTGGAAGTCAAAGACACAGTCATTGGAATGCTTGTAAATTCTGTAAAGGAAGTCACGCGCCTGCCTCTCTCCTCAATTGAACCGCCCCCCGAGATGATCAAATCGAAAATTAATGCGGAATATCTAGCAGGTGTCGGAAAAGTGGGGAACAGGCTTCTTATTCTCCTGAACCTTGCAAGGGTACTTGGGGAAGAAGAGATTGAAGAACTCGGTCAGATGTCTTCTCCTGAAGAGGAGATTTAAACTGAGTGAATGTCCCCTACCAGAGAGCATGTTTAAACTCGCTGAACTGTCTTCTCACAAAAGGAATAATGAAAGAATATTTAATTAAAAATATTTGAAATCAGTGAGCTGCCTTCTGTTGAAGTGAATATTTAAAAACTCACGAGCCGGTTTTAAACATGCATCCTGTGATCATATTCCTTTTCGCCCTTCTCTGCATCCTGCTTTTTACAGCCAAACTGAGATTGCACCCTTTTCTTAGCCTTGTCCTTGTATCTGTTTTTACAGGCATCCTTGCAGGAGAACCCCTCGCTACTGTCGAAGCAATAACCAGGGGATTGGGCAGTGTTTTTTCCCGTTTTGCCATTATTATTACCTGTGGAAGTGTTATCGGGCTTTTGCTCCAGAGAACCGGAGGAATGTCCTTAATAGCCTCTGACATTATACGTTTTTCCAGAAGTCCTTTATTTGCCCTGAATCTCCTTGGTTTTCTCTTTTCTGTGCCCCTTATGTGTTACATTCTTGCCTATGTTATCTTTATTCCAATAGCTAAAGAGTTGGCTTCCAGGCTCGATAACCCCCCTATTTCCACTGCAACAGCCCTTGCACTCGGAGCTGTTGCCTCATTTAACCTGGTCTATCCTTCACCTGTAGTGATTTCGGCAGCACAGGAACTTTCAGCGAACACGGACCGGCTTTTTATCCTGGGATTTCTTATCGCGATTCCGACTTCCATTGCAGGTTACCTTTATGCCAGAAGACTGGGAAAGAGTCAACCTGAAGGTATTTCTAATAGAGTAAGTGAAAAGAGAGCCGAAATTCAGGAGAAAAACGTAGAAATATATAAAAATACTGTCGAAAACCCCCGCCGGCTTGAGGCTTACTCTCCTATCTTCTTCCCTTTGCTCCTTATTTTCCTTCAGGCAGGTTTTGAACACTCGTATCCTGTGCTTACGTTTCTGGGAAATCCGAATATTGCGCTTCTTATAGGAGTTATTCTCTCCATCTTTTCCGGCAGAAGATTAGGATCTTTCGCGCTGAGTGAACTTGTCGAAAAAGCTGTGAGAAGAAGCGGAGTTGTCCTCCTCGACCTCTGCGGAGGAGGGGCACTCGGTGCAACCCTTGCTATGACAGGGGCAGGAGAAGCCCTGGGCCAGCTTTTCCTGCAGTTGAGCCTTCCTCATATCCTTATACCTTTTCTCGTTGCCGCAGCCCTTCAAACCGTACAGGGATCAAGGGTTGTGACCATGCTCATTGCACCTTCCCTCTTACTGCCTCTGGTTCCTGAACTCGGGCTTCCTCCGGAAATCCTGATTCTTTCAATGGCTTCTGGCACTTTTGTGATTTCCCATGTCAACGATCCTTTCTTCTGGATTTTTGGAGAGCTTGCAGAACTGGAACCTTCTGAGGTTTTCAGGTCAAATACCCTTGGAGGTGCCCTGATGGGCATTGTGAGTTTCCTGCTGGTATCTGCTGCGTACGTCTTCTTTTACTGAGCTTTTCCTTTTACCTGGGCTTTTAATCGCCATTCTTCCTAGATTTTTCCAGTTCTTCTGATTTTGCTATAGTACAATTATAACTTTATAATTTGGTGTGTGGCAAACAATAAATACCGGTTTTTTATATTTCTATATATGAATGAGCAAAGTTATCCTGAATTTACAGGCCTTGAACTCTCCCCGAGAAAGGTAGATTATCTTAAGTTCATTCTTGAAAAAGGAGGCACTGTAAAAACCACAGAGATTTCCTCAGTCCTGCAGGTCGACCCTTCAACTACAAGCAAGACCTTAAACGAGCTTGCAAGTGCAGGCTACCTGAACCACGTTCCTTACAGGGGTGTAGACCTGACGGAACTGGGGAAGGCATATACGCAATTTCTTGTCCGAAGGCACAGGATTCTCAGTCTTCTTTTAACCCACTACGGTCTTTCGTCGGAGGAAGCATGTGATGAGGTCTCGCGCTTTGAGGCTTTTGTTTCCAGGCATGCTGTAAATAAAATCTGCAGCTCAATGGGTCATCCGATGTTCGGAGTATGCGGAGAAATAAGTCATGAAAAATGCTTGCATGAGGAAAATCATCATTGAATACCGGAATTCCCGGAATAAATAAAGCTTTAAACGAAATGCTAAATGAAATGCTAAAGTGCTAATAAAATGTTACTGAGTTATTACTGGAATATTATGAAAGTTAATGAAATGCTAAAATAAGGTACTGGCGAAGGGCTAGTGAAGTGCTAAAAAAGTGCCAGTGAAGAGCTAAGTGATGTGCCAAATGAAAATCAACACTATATAAAGCCCTAATGAGCTTCGAGACAAATTTGGGCTTACACCAAAAAAATTTCCTGATAACTCAAAAATTTGGGTATATGCCAAACTTTGGATATTACAGAATTTGAAGATTCAGACTCTGGAAATATACTAAATTTTGGAAATATGTCATTTATTCCTCTGATGTTGATTTTATCTCATCCGGAAGTAAATTCATGAGCCAAGTAAAAAATGAAAGTGAAGAAGGCGGGATCTCAAGTATGAATCTGAAAATTCTACCTTTATTAGTGCTCTTGACTGTTGGTCTGAGCCTTTTTGCTAGCGGCTGTACAGGCCCAGGTGATTCCCGGGTTAATGAAAGTACAGGACAGGAAGTAGAAGTAATAGAGTCGGGTGAGCCTATAGTCGTAGCTGTAAGCGTACTTCCTCAGGCTGAGTTTGTAGAAAAAGTGGGCGGAGATAAGGTAAAAACCGTTGTCGTTATTCCTCCGGGAGCAGACCCTCACACCTATGAGCCTTCTCCAAGAGAACTCGGAGAAGTGAGTCAAGCCCGTATGTATGTTACGGTCGGAGTCGATATGCCCTTTGAGAAAGTCTGGATCGACAGGTTCGAATCTATCAATAGTGGAACTCTGATCGTAAACGCTTCTAATGGGATCAAACTCAAGGAACTTGCTGCCCACGAGCATCATGAAGGGGAGGGAGCAGAGGAACATGCAGGAGAACTTGAAGCTGATCACGAAGAAACTGGACTGGACCCCCACATCTGGACGTCGCCTGCAAATGCAAAGATAATGGTTGAGAACATTTATGAAGGACTTGTGGAAATCGATCCTGAAAACAAAGAATATTATGCCCAGAATAGGGATGCTTACCTCAAGGAACTGGATGACCTGGATGCGCGAATTCGGGAAAAACTGGAAGGGCGAAAGGAAAGGAACTTCATGGTTTACCACCCTTCATGGGGCTATTTTGCAGCAGATTACAACCTTACCATGATCCCCGTTGAGGTTGAAGGAAAAGAGCCGAGTGCTCAGGATCTGGCCGAACTCGTAGATCTGGCAAAGGAAAAGCAGGTTAAAGTGATTTTTGTTCAATCCCAGTTCAGTACGCGAAGTGCTCAAGCTGTAGCTGAAGAGATAGGCGGGGAGGTCATAGCTGTTGACCCTCTTGCGAAGGATTACATTGCAAATATGGACAATGTATCCGATGTTTTTGCCAGAAACCTTGTGTGAAGTCAGCAAAATTAGCAATCAGGCCTGGTAAAGGCAGCATGCATGTCCTGTATCCGAATCTTAAAAGAACGTAATCCGGTAAATAAAAACGATATTCTGAAGGGAAGGCTATGGAGAAAGTTATAGAACTGAAGGATGTCTGGGTTCGTTACGGAAACCAGACAATTCTTGAGGCAATAAATCTGGAACTTAAAGATTCCAGTGGACTGCTTGGGATAATCGGACCTAATGGGGGAGGAAAGACTACATTTCTCAAAGTGCTGCTCGGGCTTTTGAAGCCTTACAGGGGCAGTGTTAAACTCTTTGGGAAACCTCCCGAGAAGAGCAGAGAGCTTGTGGGTTATGTCCCTCAATACAGAGGTTTTGATTTTGACTTTCCTATCAGTGTCTGGGAAGTTGTGCTTACAGGCAGGATGAGCCATACGGGTTTTCTGAAAAAATACCGGGAAGAAGACAAAAAGGCTGCCGAAGAGGCCCTGAAAACGGTAGAAATGTTCCAGTACAGGAACAGGCAGATTGGCCAGCTATCGGGCGGGCAGCGGCAGAGAGTTTTTATTGCACGAGCTCTTGCCACAAACCCCAAACTTCTGCTTCTGGACGAACCCAACGCCGGGCTAGATCCTCATATGCAGGATGAACTCTACCGCCTGCTGGATAGGCTCAAACACGAAATGGCAATTATCATGGTTACTCACGACCTCAGTGCGGTTTCGGTTTATGTCGATAAAATAGCCTGTTTAAACCGGACTCTTCATTACCATAACTCCAGGGAAATCCCGGTTGAGGATCTGGAAGCCACCTATCAGTGCCCTGTCGAACTGATTGCTCATGGAATACCTCACAGGGTATTGAGTAATCATGAGGGAAGCCAATGAAGATCGAAATTGGTTCGAAAAACAGACGGAGAAATAAAAATGTTTGAGCTTCTGCAATACAGCTTTATCCAGAATGCCCTTGCAGCCGCAATTCTTGCAAGCATAGCCTGCGGGATTATTGGGGTCTACGTTGTCGTCAAAAAAATAGTCTTCATTAGCGGCGGGATAGCCCATGCTTCCTTTGGAGGTGTCGGGCTGGGTTATTATCTGGGAGTCAATCCTATGTTCGGCGTTCTTCCCTTCAGCCTGGTCTCGGCTCTTGTCATGGGAACCGTGAGCAAGAAGTCTAAAATCCCGGAAGACAGTGCTATAGGTATACTCTGGTCTCTCGGAATGGCGCTTGGGATAATTTTTGTCTACCTGACTCCTGGTTATGCTCCTGATCTTATGACCTACCTCTTCGGAAACATTTTGACAGTGCCTCGCTTCGACCTTTACTTCATGCTGGCTCTTGATATTGTGATAGTAGGCGCAGTTTACTTATTTTATAAGGAATTCCTCGCCCTCTGTTTTGATGAAGAATTCACAACCGTCCAGGGCCTTCCTACAGAGAAGCTTTACCTTTTCCTGCTCTGCATTATTGCCCTGACAATTGTAGTCCTTATTAAAGTCGTGGGTATTATCCTTGTAATTGCCCTTCTTACCATTCCTGCTTCCCTGAGCCGTAAATTTACGCATAACCTGAAACAGATGATGCTGATCTCCATAACCTTCGGAACTGTAATCAGCGTCGCTGGAATAGGCCTTTCATATGCTCTGGATGTTCCATCCGGTGCCACAATTATTCTTGTACTGAGCCTTGTATACGGACTTGCGGCTTTCGGGATGGAAATGCTCGAGAACAGAAAGAGTTCAGGGGATTCAAAAGAATCCTGAGATCTGTCATGCCAGGTGCAGGTACATATCCTATCATCCCTGAATCATCCGAAATTATTCTTGAATTATTCTTGAATTATTTTTGATATATTATAAAATGGGAATTTAAGCGGAATTGAGCAACGATCCCTCTTTAATTATATTTATTCAGTTTTATTAAGACAAAATTTTATATATGGTGAGATGCAAGAGCCTAAACGTTTAATTGATTTTATTTTACAGAACCCCAGGGCTAAACTTTCAGGCTGGGTTCGTAAAGAAAAAACGGAATCTGAAGCATCTAACCCGTGTGCGTACAACCGCTTCGAGTGGGGAAGCGACGGAGACGCCGGCAAGTTAGACACACTGGATGTACTTGGAGCCACCCTAAGCAAAATCCAGTAAGTGTACCTCAGCCACCTCAAAGCAAGTGACGAACCCGTTATATAAGACGGGAACCACCATATTGTTTATTAAACAAAATGTCACACCAGGGTGATAAAATGGACCGTGATACAACCCGGGATCAAAATATAAAAGAAAACGAAACTTTCGATGGAGAGTACCTCGACCTTCCGGATATCCCCCTTCCGGAGACCGATAACGTGCTGTATTCAATCCTCAACTCCTTAAATCAGAATATCGCAGATTTTCACACCTTTGTGAAATTCAACCCCTATCTGTCTGAGGATCACCTGAACGTTGAACTGCTTAAAAGAAGCATGGGCATCCACAGGGACTTTACAGCCCTGTTCCTGCACACCAAAGAAGAACTGATATTTACTTACCCCGAATTTATAGAAAAAACCGAAAAAATGCTGTTCAGGGGGAATGTTGGTACCAACTGCATAAAATATACACACAAATTATGCAGAACAATAAGCGATTATAAAATCGCTCTGCACAGAGAAGGCTATTTGCCTGACCTGAGAAGGCAGTTACCGTTAATTGATCTGTAATCATCCGGTAACTTACTTTTTTTATAAAATTCCTCTTTTTTATTAAGATGCGGGCTGACTTCACTCCCGATTTTAAAAATGCTCTCAGAATCCTAATAATCCTAATAATCCTGAGAATCCTAATAATCCTGAGAATTCTAATAATCCTGAGAATTCTAAAATTTTAATAATTAAAGGTGCTTTGAGGCCCAAATCTCAATCGAATGCAGAAAGAAGATTTCTTCGCTGTTTATTCCTCAACTCTTAATATATTTTACGGTACTTCCGAAATCTTATATTTAATTTTCAGTACATCCGTAGTTTTATATTATTAAAAGATATCTGGCATTCAAGGCATCTGTAAAAAACGGTGTCCTTGAAAAACGGTATCTTAAAAAACGGCATAAGAAAAACGGATTCTTTGAAAAACGGTCTTCGAAAAACGGTATTTTTTAAAAGTGGCAGTTAAAAAACGGATTCTCGAAAAACGGCACTAAAAAACAGCATTTAAAAACAGATGCCTATCCTATTTAATTCCGGAGCTTCTTCTTATCTGCTTCAAAAGTTATCAGACATTTCCTATTTGTCTTAATAATTCTTTTCCTTCTTTATTCTACATTTCTCTATTTTAGTATTAATATTTTCAAGTTTCAACTTCAAGTTTATTTTTAACTGTATTCTGGAATCATCTTTTCTATATATTCTCGATATTAAATACTGATACAGGTTAATCCATTTCCTATTTTCGATCCAGAAATGCTATTTTTATACGGCATTCTTCCTTTTTAAGGAAGAACCTTAAATATATGTACAGAATAGATTTTTAGATCTATTCTGTACGGATATTGTAAGGTGGGGATTGCAATCGTTCAAGTCTTCGGGCATTCGGGTACTGAGAAAAGTTTAATCAAAATTACCAGACAATTCGGATTTCGGTTTGGATGCTTTGATGATATATCTGAAGAGGAAAAACATCTTAAAAACCAGTACATACTGAGGTATCCGACTGAATGTTATAAAGTTGAAACTGAAATAAAAGATCTGGAAGTCAAAATAGATGATCTCGAAACAGAAATAGAATCCAGGTCGCTCGAAATTACGAACGATATCGGTCTGAGAATCAAAAATCTCGAGAAAGATATATACGAGCTTGAAAATGTCAAATTTAGTTTGAGTTCGCTACTTTCTTACTTTAGAGCTAAATTAACTTTACATAATAAGAAAAGGCTTGTTCAGGATTTGAAGCTCAATCCTCAAAAAGAGATCGATAAATTGCTGAGAAAAGAATGCTCTGATTTTCAAAACTTCAAGAACAGATGTGCTTATTTAAAAGAGGACAAAAAGGAAGAGATAAAAAGGCGGCTTCAGCCACTTCCTGAGAACCTGGAGAAGATAAAGAAAATCAAAAAAACCAATGAGTATAAAGGTACAGTTGGAGAGCTAGAGGTGATCAAAAATCTTGAGAATTTACCTGAAGGTTATTTTCTACTCAACGATTTGTTTCTGAAACTTAATGAATACATAACCTTCCATGGTTCAAAACTAAGATCAGCACAGATAGATCATCTGGTTGTGGGTCCAACTGGAGTTTACGTCATTGAGGCGAAGAACTGGAGCTATGAGTACGTCCAAAAAGTATTCAGTGGAAACTCTTACACCCCTTACGATCAAATTCAAAGAAGCAGTTACCTTACGTACAGATACCTGAACAATCGGAAATATGGAAATATGTTTCAGAAAATTTACTTCCGACTTGCAAAAGGCGAGATAAAGGTAAAATCAATAATAGCTATCACCGGTGCAGACATTCCCTATACAAAGGAACAGCATACGCCTGTCATGCGTTCAAACGAATTAAGCAACTACATAAAAAGAGGCTCTCAAACTCTTTCTCCTGAGGAAGCCCGCGAGATTGCCGAAAAATTAAGCTATAGAGTTCTATAATCCAGTAATATCGAAAGTAAAGAAATAACCTGTGAGAATAGCAAAGTAAAAATAAAATTTAAAAACAGAACTTCAGTTTTCACTGAAGTCCGAAGTGTTTTATGTTCCAGTCTGCACTGGCCTGAATTTTCTTTATTTCTTCTTCACCGCCTTCCATGGTGAAGAGGTGTTTGAACCTTTTCTGGGCTTTGAGATACTCTTCGACCGGTCTGGGGTCCTTAACCTTTCTGACCTGGGTAATTTCCCCGTTTTCCATCTCGTACAGGGGCCACAGGCAGGTTTCGACTGCTAGTTTGGCAATCTCCAGGGTCTGGGAGGTATCAAAGCCCCAGCCCGTTGTGCAGGGGGCGTGGGCATGGATGTAGGTCGGGCCCACGATTTCAGTGGCTTTCTTGACCTTACGCATCATGTCTCTTGGGAAACCTATCGAGGTTGTGGCTACATACGGAGAGCCGTGGGCTGCCATGATGGCAGGCATATTCTTTTTGGGGCGTGGGTTTCCGAAGGAAACTTTCCCGGCCGGAGTGGTC
Source organism: uncultured Methanosarcinales archaeon (assembly GCA_964610495.1). Lineage (GTDB taxonomy): Archaea > Halobacteriota > Methanosarcinia > Methanosarcinales > Methanosarcinaceae > Methanosarcina. The sequence goes on along the minus strand of CAZSVY010000136.1, from coordinate 15,177 downwards.
GTGGTGCTGGCATCGAAAGGAGTCCCACTGCTGCGCTGGATTCCAGTGTTCATGTAGGCTTCGTTGTCCATACACACATAGGTGAAGTCGTGCCCACGCTCAAAAGCGCCTGAAAGGGCACCGATTCCTATGTCCATGGTAGAACCGTCGCCTCCTATTGATATGACTTTGATGTCATTCTTTTTGCCAAGGGCTTTTAAAGCAGCTTCCACACCTGAAGCCACTGCCCCTGCGTTTTCAAAAAGCGAGTGGATCCAGGGAACCTGCCAGGAGGAGTTCGGAAAAGGAGTGGTCATCACTTCAAGGCAGCCTGTAGGGTTGACTACAATACAGTTAGGGCCTGCGCCCATAAGTGTGAACTTTGCAGCAAAGGCATCACAGCAGCCTGCACAGCCACTGTGTCCCGAGGCAAGATATGTTTTAGGTGCAGCTTTACTCATAGCGACTCCTCCTTGAGATCCAGGAACTGGCTTTCAACTGCAATTCCGGATTTTGCAGCTTTTTTGGTTTCTTCAATAACCTTTTTAATGCTTTCTGCGCGAATGTCACGGCCTCCGTGACCCACGGTGTAACCCATTAGAGGTACACGGATCTTACTGTTATAGAGGCAGGACTTGGTTTCGGTAAAGAGAGCTCCTTCGTTTGTGCCTATGGAGATGTTTTTGTCAAGTACGACAACAGCGTGTGCGTTCTTGATGGCTTCTCTAACCTGCTCTTTCGGGAAGGGCCTGAAGGATCTGACTTTTAAGACGCCGATCTTTTCTCCTCTTGCCCTGTACTCATCAACAACATCTTTAACAGTTCCAAGAATAGAGCCCATAGACATGACGACAATTTCAGCATCATCAAGCATGTACCCCTCAATAAGTCCTCCGTGGAACCTGCCAAAGACTTCCTCGAATTCTTTTGCAACAACCTCGATCTTCGGAAGAGCTTTTTGCATTGCCTGTTCCTGAAGATACCTGAACTCTTCATATGTGTCCGGGGCTGCAAAGGCTCCGAAGGTCTTGGGATCTTCAGGGTCAAGAATATTTTCGGGCTGGAAAGTCGGAAGGAAATTGTCGGTCAGTTCTTGTTCGAGCAGGATAACAGGCTCATAAACATGAGACAGGATAAAGCCGTCCATGCAGACCATACCTGGAAGCATGACCTCATGGTCTTCTGCAATCTTGTAAAGCTGGGGCAGGGTGTCAGATGCTTCCTGAACATCCTCTACATAGAGCTGGATCCAGCCTGTATCCCTCTGGGCAATTGAATCCTGGTGGTCGTTCCAGATATTGATTGGAGCACCAACTGCCCTGTTTGCCACGGTCATTATAATCGGAAGCCTCATGCCTGAAGTGTTAAAAAGCGCCTCATGCATGAGCAAAAGCCCCTGTGAAGTGGTGGCTGAATAGGTTCTTGCGCCGACTGCCGATGCACCTATCAGGGCAGAGATTGCCGAGAACTCGGACTCCACATTAATATACTCACAATTGGGAATTTCCCCATCTGCTATGAACTGGGACAGGTCTTCAACAATATGGGTCTGGGGAGTAATCGGGTAGGCTGAGATCACGTTTGGACGGCAGATCTTTGCGGAATGGGCCACAGCATAGGAACCTTCCACAACCACCATTTTTTTCTTGTAAGCCGGGTCAATCATTATTTCTCCTCCAGAATCATTTCAATTGCATCTGCAGGGCACTCATTTGCACAGATGCCGCAACCTTTGCAATAATCATAATCGTATTCAAAAAAGCCGTCTTCTCTGGGTTTGACAGACATATCAGGGCAGACGATTTCGCAGATCCCGCACTTGGTACATTTTTCATAAATATAAACTGGACGGAAATTTCTCCAGCCACCGGTTTTGTTTTTAAGGGTTGAACCAGGTTTACAGACTCTGCAGTGTGTAATGTTTAAACCTTCTTCTCCCTTTTCGGTTTTCAGAACTTCGGGACGTATCTTACGGTCTTGCTCAGATCCATTACTCACGCTTCTTCCCCCCTGATAAGCTTGTAAGCCTTCTGGATTGCACTTGCATTCTTTTCTCCGACTTTTCCTGGAAAACGAGCCTTTATTGCATGCTGGATGGATTCGACATTGATTTCTCCGGTTGCACCCGCAAAAGCACCAAGGAGGACGGTGTTTACAATGGGGACACCTATAATGTCCATTGCCACCTTCGTAGCATCCACGGTCATGACCCTGGCTTTTGTATTCAGTTTCAGGCTTTCCGGCTTCTCGGTTGTGTTAACAATAATTATCCCGTCGTCTTTTATCCCGCTTGCAACGTCAACAGTTTCAAGCAGGGTTGCATCCTGGACAATAACATAATCCGGGGTGTAAATCTGGCTTCGAAGCCTGATAGGACTATTACTAATCCTCGTGAATGCCTGTACTGGGGCACCTCTACGCTCTACCCCAAAAGCGGGGAAGGCCTGGCTGAACTTTCCATCTTCAAAAGCTGCAACGGAAAGCAATTCAGCCGCGGTAACAGAACCCTGGCCTCCTCGACCGTGTATTCTGATTTCCTTCATCTGAATTCTCCTTTTTAATGCGGTTTTATCTATCGTTTTTCTAGTGTTTTCTGTATTTTTGCTGTTCTCGGCAGTCTGTTTGGCAAGTCTTAATTGGCTGTCTGGCACACTGCTAGTAATCGAATATTGATCGAATTAACCTGATGTTATTCAATTTATTAACTTTGTCAGACACGACCAGCGTCTGACTCTTTCTTCAGGCACTACTGTGATATACTACTGTAATATGCACATACAGGTTCAGGGATTCAAAACCCTGAATGGCTAATGTTAACCTGGATCTCTTCCATCCATTGAGTTATAGTTAATATTGAAAGCGTCTATTTCCAATTCTGAGTTCACGCCGTTTTGTGCCTGATAGTTCATGGATAATAATGTAGAATATTATTAGGTTTTCGGTGAAATGAAAGAAATTCTTTATATATATTCCTAATCTATAATTATTTTTTAAGCGTATTATATTTATTATTTTCAGGTTAACCTGCCTTCTGCCCCTGTTTTATCGCTTTACAGCTGTAAACGAATATCCCTTAGAAAAATATGGAATATTTAATATATCTCCTTAAAGGAATTCTTTATCAGCTCAATCAACGCCTTTCCATCTTTCAGATTATTAATCTTTTCCCTTATCTGCCGCGAGCCGCGCAGCCCTTTTGTAAACCAGTGGGCATGCATTCTTAGATTTGTGGATGAGCAAAGATTATATTCTTCAAGTAAGGCGATATAGCTCTTGAAGTCCTCCAGTTGCCGGACCTGCCTGTCAACTTTTAGCTTTTCCCCGGTTTCCAGATAGTGCCTTATTCTTTTAAAAACAAAGGGATTCCCCATTGCTGCGCGCCCTATCATAAGCCCGTCACAGCCTGTGAAATCAAGGGCAACCTCGGCAGACTCTTCATCCCTTATGTCACCATTTGCAATAACCGGAATGGAGAGTTCACGTTTGACCGCTCTGATCGCTGTAAGGTCCGAACTTCCGGAGTACATCTGCTCTGCCTTCCTGCCATGTACAGTCAGGGCCGAGGCCCCAGCCTTTTCGATCAGGCGCGCAATCTCAAGGGTTTTTTCGTCCCTTTCGAGAATGCGGATCTTTGCAGTTACAGGAGTTTTCAGAACATCGGTCAGCTCTGAGATTATTTCATATACAAGCTTCTCGGAATTGAGAAGAGCCGAGCCGCATCCGGTTCCTGTAATGCGCTGTACAGGACAGCCCATATTCACGTCGATAAGTTCAGGCCTGCATTCGTCCTCAATAAAGAGCGCAGCTTCCCTCAGCTTGTCAGGGGAACTTCCTACAAGCTGAACTCCAAAAGGTCGGTCTTCAGGGGAAGAGAGTCCTTTGAGAAGGGATTTTCGGTTTTCGTTGAGCAAGGCATCTGCACTGATCATTTCAGTGTAAGTAATGTCAGCTCCATTCTGCCTGCAGAGCAGCCTGAAAGCCAGGTTTGTCACGTCTGCCATAGGCGCAAGAAGAAGGTTTCCAGGAGTTTCGGTCTTGCCGATTTTTAATTTATTAAGTTTCATTTTTCTGACTGTTTTTAACTGTTTTTTGATTGCGTTTTAACCGTTTTTCTAGTTATTATCCTTTGACTGCTTTCTCATTCCTTTCCTTTATTTATCTGTTTTGGAATTATTCCCTTTTCCAAAAATTGCAGCCTCTAGTTTTTCTGTAATTTTTAGAGATTTTTTTACGTTTATTAAGGACCCTCCGACTTTTCAAGCCTCTTCTCATTTATTGAGACCCTGTGTAATTTATTGATACTTGGTGTAATTTATCAAGACTCGATGTAATTTATCAAGGCTCGATGTAATTTATTGGGGCCCAATGTGATTTATTAAGGTTTTTACTCTGACCTGCTGAAATCCAAAAGTTCACACAATTTTTTGCAAAAAATTCGCATAATTGGTTAAAAGCATAATTATTGAAAAATTATAAGAGTAAGATAAAATACAAACCACGAGTTTGAACACGAATCTAAACACGAATCGGATGCTGCAAAAAATAAAAAATAAGATACTTGAACCGATTAGTAAAGAAAACTGGTTCAGGGGCTTAAAAAATAGGTTGAGCGGTCATAAAGACCTGGCTCATGAGAAGAACAGCCTGATATACCCCAGATAAGGAATCCTGTACTGCGCAGTCCCTATAATCCATTCGTCTTTTACAGGCATTTCGTAGCTTATCTGCCCTTCCTGGTCAAAGTGAGTGTTGGTTATAACATTGTCTCCTTTGGTAATATAGCCGGAGTACGGAGCAATGGGACCGTTCTCCCACATAGGCTCTCCGGTTTCTACTCTGTACATAGCCCTATGAATTATCGGGGTTACCCCTTGCTCTCCATACGGGCGGTAAAGAATTACATCTCCATAATTTTCAAAAGACGTATAACCTGTATTTTTTCCTTCCTCATTCGTGATAATATTCACTCGATCGACGCTTTTGATGAAAATAATATCTCCTACCTGCATATGCGGTTCCATACTCCCCGACTCCACCGCAACCATAGGAGTCCAGAGTCCGAATGCCAGCTTGGAAAGGACCATGAAAATAATCAGGACAGCTACAACAGACAGCAAATCCTTTCCAAGGGAAACCCAGGGGTTTTCCTGTTCCTGGACACTGATTTCCTTATTAATTTCGCTCATGATCAGCCTTTATTCTTTTGATTTTATTCTTTTAGGGTGCTGCATTATATTTCGTCCGGTCTTTTTGGCCGAAATTTATTTGATTGAACTATTTGATTGAACTTATTGTGACCTCAGGATTATAATAAGATCCTCAGGTGTATAATGCAGCCGCAGAACCATTTACAGCTCTACATTCTACGTTCTGACTTATATAAAGTTAGTCGAAAACTAGTTATTAGGTCTTCTCAGTAGATTTACTGAAGATTTGTTTTTATTCTATATTAATTTTCAATTAACTCATTCGTTATTCAATATTCATCGTTTATTATAATTTTCTAATTCACTATAAATCACAGGCAGATTCATTCTATATCAAATAGGAACTAAGTCAAATAGGAACTAAGACCCATTAGGAACTAAGACCCATTCCATGATAGATAAAGATCTATTCCATAATAGATAGGAATTGGGATCCGTTCTATAACAGATGAGAATTGAGGCTCATTCTGCGGCAGATAAGAATTGAGATCCAGCTTGCAACAGACAGGAATTGAGATTCACTAATAGATAGGAATTAATAACTATAAGTATTCTATCGGAACATATAAAAGTTTCACAAGATTCTCATTTATGGTAACAAATTAAATTTAGCACATTAATTTCGTATCTTATTAATTTTTATATTTTAAGCAGGCTTTTGATTTAGCCTTTCCAGGTCCGGAGTGAAATTAGTTCTGGTGCCAGAGCAGGGACGAAAGACCTGGAAGAGCTCAGATCAGTTCAGAAAGGTCAGGTCGGAATTATGGAAAAAAATAATATTATAAGGGTTGTTATGGAAAAAGAGTACCAGATCAGCCCTGAAGCCGTGGAGCTTATCCATTCCAGTAACTCTCCCGAAGAACTGCTCAAATATGTCCTTTCAACTGTAAATGACTCTGTTATTGTCATAGGGATCGAAGATATAGATCTTGAAGGTTTTGCCACCTCCGGAAAACCTTCAAAGCTGATTTACACGGGAAATGGAAAAAATCCCGGTTTCGAAACTTCTTCAGGAGAGTTACCTTCTGATAAAATACAGGCCCCCTATCCAGAAGAAAGGAAAATTCTTTCCGGGGCTTCCATACTCTCTTCCAGATCAGGCAATCCCTCTCCCGAGCCGGATCTCTTTTTAAAGACTGACCCTTCTTCCGAGCCTCATCTCTCTCCCGAATCTGCTCTTTCCTCAGAACCCGATGCTGTTATTTCAGTCTCTGACCGGATTATAAAATCATCTCAAGACCCTGCCTCTGACGCTATTTCAGTTCCGGATATTGTTCCGGATAATATGGCTCCGGATAAGATAGTTCCTGATATGGCTTATGAACCGGTTTTGGATACCCAGCAAGGTACTGTTTCCTCTGAGGAAATTTCGGCCCTTTACCCTACCTCGCACTCCCTTTCTTCAGTAAAGGCATCACTTCAGGTGTTTTCCTCTCATTCCTCCCAGGCTGTAAACAGGTCAGCCTCTTCTTTTTTCGGACAGGGAAACTCTCTACCCTCCTCTCCTTCAAATCGGATTTTCAGGGCAGACCCGTCTTCTTCCGGTTCTGGCAACGGGTTATTTTCCGGCTCCAGGGATGAATACAAGCACTACCCGGGCAGAAATCCTGTCACCGTAATTTCGGATATAACAGGACGTTCCACCTGCGTTGGAGAATATATGCAATTTGTGCAGTATTTCAGGGATAGATACAGCAGGCTTTCGGAAATTATCCGGGGAAGGACCAACGCACGCCCAATCGAAAGTTTAAAAAGGAGAAGTTTCCGCCGGGGAAGCGACGGAGGTTCTGAAGAAATCTCGATTATAGGCATGGTTTCGGATATCAGCAGCACAACAAACGGCCACAAGATTTTTTCTCTGGAGGATCCGACAGGCTCTTTTTCAGTCCTCATTAGGAATTCCGATAAAGAACTCTTTGAGCTGGCTTCAAGAATTCTCCTCGATGAGGTCATAGGGGTAACGGGTTCGGTAACCAATGATGGGAGCCTTATGCTTGCTACAAAGCTAATACAACCTGATGCCCCGAATAATGTCCAGCGCAGAACCGGAAGTCACGGAAAAGCTGTACTCATCTCGGATGTGCATGTGGGTAGCTCCCAGTTTCTGGAAGACGCTTGGCTTGATTTCCTGGATTTTTTGAAAGGAGAATCGGATTCTGAGAGTATGCGGGAGCTTGCGGCCAGTATCCGTTATCTTGTTGTTGCAGGAGACCTCGTTGATGGGATAGGGATCTATCCTGACCAGGAAATGGAACTGGACATACTGAACGTCTACGAACAGTACAGGAAGGCTGCCGAGTATTTCAGGGAAATTCCCGAACACATTCGCGTAATCATAAGTCCGGGCAACCACGATGCAGTTCGCCAGGCAGAACCCCAGCCCGCCCTGCCGGAAAGTATTCAGGCGGACTTCCCTCAGAATGTAATTTTCGTTGGCAATCCCGCTCTTGTGGAACTCGACGGTATCCGCGTTCTTATCTATCACGGCAGGTCGATTGATGATCTTGTGGCGAGTATCCCTGGGGTCTCGTATCAGGAACCTGCAGGGGCAGTCCTTGAGATGCTGAAGCGCAGGCACCTTGCTCCGACCTATGGGAGCAGGGTTTCCATATCCCCCGAGAAAAAAGATTATTTTATAATCGATCCTGTGCCTGATATTATCCATACAGGCCACGTCCACACCCTGGGAGTCCAGCGCTATAAAAATGTCCTTCTTGTCAATTCCGGAACCTGGCAGGACCAGACAGAGTTCCAAAAACGTGTAAATCTAATGCCCGTGCCTGCTAAAGTCCCGATTGTGGATCTCGGGGATTTTGATGTAAAGATTCTTGCATTTGACTGAACTTTAATGGAGAGCCGAATTGTTTGGGCTACTGGTAAGATTAGATCATTACAAGTTATAGCCGGTTATATGGGACTACTGAAGCCCTCTCCAAAATTATTTTCCGATCCTTATATATACCACAAAGATTTAATATGCGGAAAATGCCTCTGGAAGAAAAAAAGGAAAATGCCGGGGAAGATTTCCCGGAGATTCAGGAAGAAAATCGGGATGGAGAGTCTACTTCTCTTCCCTTTGATATCCCTGATTTCAAAACCCTCCTGAAAAAGCAGGGCTATGCTCTGGCAGGCCGCCACTCGGCTGTTAAGACCTGTCTCTGGCTCAGGCACGCTATGAATGATCAGGGCTTTTGCTATAAATCGAAGTTCTATGGAGTTCAGTCCCATCGCTGCCTTCAGATGACTCCAACGCTTATGTGCAATCAACGCTGTCTTTTCTGCTGGCGCCCGACTGAAGTTCCTGTTCCTGCGCCCGATGAGTGGGATTCTCCTGAGAAGATAGTGGAAGAAAGCATCGCCTGCCAGCGTAAGTTAATTACCGGTTTTGGCGGTTCTCCAAATGCACTTAAGGAACGCTGGCTTGAGGGCAATGAGCCGAACAATGTTGCAATCTCCCTGTCCGGAGAGCCGACCTTTTACCCTTATCTCCCGGAGCTCATCGAGGAGTACGAAAAAAGAGGTTTTACAACCTTTCTTGTTACAAACGGCACAGTCCCGGAGATGTTTGCAAAAATTTCCCCCTCACAGCTCTACATGAGTCTCGATGCCCCGGATCTTGAGACTTACCTGAAGGTCTGCCAGCCCAGATCGCCTGCACTCTGGGAAAAGATCAATGAGTCTCTGTCCCTCATGAAGCAGAAGAAATCAAGGACAGTCATCCGGACCACTCTGGTCAAGGGTAAAAATATGTTCAAGCCCGAGGCTTATGCCAGGCTTATCGAAAAAGCCTCTCCTGACTTTGTGGAGATAAAAGCGTACATGCATCTGGGTTTCTCACGGCTCCGGCTTGACCGATCTGCGATGCCGACTCACGAAGAAGTCCTGAAGTTCTCACAGGAACTTGCAAAACACCTTGGGTATGAAATCGCAGATGAGTCTGAAATCAGCAGGGTAGTCCTGCTCTCAAAGGATGGAAAGAAATCCCCTGTTAAAAAACTTTCCTTCCCTGATTAATCCTTCCTTGACTAATTCGGCTTTGATTTACCAAGTCTTGACTAATTCGGCTTTTATTTACCCAGTCTTTACTTGTCCAGTCTTTACTTGTCCAGTGATGACTAACCCAGCCCTAGATACCCAGTCTTTACTTATTCAGTAATGACTAATCCAGCCTTGACTTACCCAAACCTCCTACCTTGACAACTGGCAATTTTAATGAAGAAAATACAGGAAGATTTTTATATATGTATGAATATATAAAATAAGTCAGGGAATGGAAACAAATATAAACTCAGGTTTCAATTAGCATATAATTCCATCAGAGATTAATCCACTTTAAATCAATTAGATACAGTTTGAGTAAAATTATGTCTCACATCTAGTGATATCAACAGAGCACGAAACAGATTAGGTTACGCATTACGAGAGCTGGCTTTTTACCGGAATTTCGCGGTGTCGGCTTTTCTGGCAGGCGTACTCTTACTCTCGGTTTTTCGTGTTCGGAACGGTTTTTACATTCAGCTTTCGGTTGAGACAGAAACTCGCTGTGTGATTTGTTGTTATCAAATCCTCTGTTAACCCTTGTTAAGCTAACCGAAAAGCTAAACGAATGGTGAACTGAATAACAAAACTTATTAAGATATCACATTGAAAATGCCAAGGTTGAAACTCTCAAATATGTCTTCAAATTCGAGAATCTCAGGAAGGCTCAATGATCCCATTGACAACTTCAAACAGATTCAATAGTTTAAGTTAATTCGATAACAGTTTAAGTTAATCCGATGACTCAAATTGATTCATAGTTCAAAATAATTCGACAACTAGCTTAATTCGCCTTAAATTTATCAATCTCAATCGAAAAGATATAATTTCAAACTCAATAACGGATTCAACCTCAAATTTACCAGAAATCTCAAAATTTTGTATTTTCTTTACGGGGAACTTTTAAAATGACTGAACAATCTGCACACGAAAAATACGAATTTAAAAAGAAGCTTGAAAGCCTGAGGAATAAGAAGGGAAGAAGTACCGAGCTAATCTCTCTTTATATTCCTGCTGACAAGCAGATTTTTGACGTTACAAACCAGTTGAAAGACGAGCATGGTCAGGCTGCAAACATCAAGTCCAAGCTCACCAGGACGAATGTACAGGGAGCCATTGAATCCCTCCTTTCAAGACTCAGATACCTGGACAAGGTTCCTGAAAACGGAATTGTATATTTCACAGGGGCCGTGGATATCGGAGCCAACAAGACTAACATGGAGAGCGAAGTAATCGTCCCTCCAGAACCCATTACTGTTTATAAATATCATTGCGATTCCTCTTTCTATCTTGAACCTCTCGAGGATATGCTCAAGGACAAAGGTACCTTCGGGCTTCTTGTCCTTGACCGCAGGGAAGCTACAGTAGGGCTTCTGGTCGGAAAGCGGATCCAGGCTTTCCGCAACCTGACCTCAACGGTTCCGGGTAAGCAGAGAAAAGGTGGTCAGAGTGCTCATCGTTTCCAGCAGCTCAGGCTCATTGCTATCCATGATTTCTACAAGAGAATAGGAGATGCTGCAAGTGAGATTTTCCTTGCCGTTGACCCTAAAGATCTCAAAGGTATCCTGATAGGAGGTCCTTCCCCTACGAAAGAAGAGTTCTACGCCGGGGAGTTTTTACACCACGAGCTTATGAAGAAAATCCTTGGGCTCTTTGATACGGCCTATACGGACGAATCCGGGCTTTCAGAACTGGTAAATAATGCCGGAGATAAGCTTCAGGATCTTGAGCTCATGGGGCAGAAGAACGCTGTCAGGGCTTTCTTCAAAGAACTGATTGCCGACTCAGGCAAAGTCGCCTATGGCGAAACTCAGGTCCGGGCAAACCTTGAAATCAATGCCGTGGATGTGCTCCTGCTTTCCGAAGACCTGCGGGCTGAAAGAGTAACCACGAAATGCAGTGTTTGTGGGTATGAAAATAAGTGGACTCGGCGCTGGAAGCCAGGGGAACCTGCCCCGACAGCCGGGAACTGTCCGAATTGTGGAGCTTCCCTGGATGTCACGGACGTTACCGATGTTGTGGATGAACTCTCAGCACTTGCTGACAAAAGCAATGCAAAAGTTGTTTTCGTGTCTACGGACTTTGATGAAGGTTCACAGCTCATGAACGCTTTCGGCGGCATTGCTGCAATCCTCAGGTACAGTACTGGGGTCTGAGCTCGTTCAGACTCCTACCCAATACTTTTTATCCAATACTTTTTTAATTAAACTGTCCTTAGATCATTGATCAAATTAGTAGCTTAAAATTAGTGAATTAAAGTTAGTGAATTATTAGTAAACTAAAACTAATAAATTAAAATTATCACATTATTTTCGTAATTTTTACAGGTGATTTATCTTGTTCCTGGAATTCAAAGCTCAGGCTACATCAATCTTAAAAGACGCTATCCGAAAGGTCGGACTTGAAATCGAAGACTCCGAACTTTATTTCGAGACCTCTTCTCACGCTGACCTTGCAAGCAGGGCCGCTTTCAGGCTGGCAAGCCTGTACAGGCAAAACCCGAAGGAGCTTGCAACCCGTATCGTTTCTGCAATCGAAATTCCGGACGGTTCATACATAGGAGAGGTGAGTGCTTCAGGCCCTTACATTAACTTCCATGCAGGCAGGCACTACCTGGACAGAACAGTTACTGCAGTTCTGGAAGAGAAGGAAAATTTTGGCTGCGGAGCCCCAAAAGATAAAATCTTACTTGAGCACACCTCAGCAAACCCAAACGGTCCCCTGCATGTGGGGCATATCCGAAATTCCATTATTGGAGACACTCTTGCCCGCATTCTCAGGCGAGCAGGATACGATGTCGAGGTACAGTATTATGTCAATGATATGGGCCGCCAGATTGCAGTAGTTTCCTGGGCATGTGAACGCTTCGAGCTTGACCTTTCAAGAAAGCCCGATGCCGCCATTGCTGATGTGTATATCAAAGCCAATGTCGAGCTGGACAAAAACCCGGACTACGTAAAGGAAATCGATACCCTTATGGAAAAGGTAGAAGCCGGGGATGTCAGGACAATCGATAGTTTTGATAAGGCCGTTTCCCTGGCGATTTCCGGAATCAAGGAGACCCTGCTTCGCTTGAACGTTGCCCACGACAGGTTTGTCAGTGAATCCAGTTTCCTCAAATCCGGTGCAGTACACGACATTGTCGAGCGGATCAAGGCGACAGGAAGGACAAAAACGGACAAAGGAGCTCTTGTAGTAGACCTTTCGGATTACGGGTTTGAAAAAACCCTTGTTATCCAGCGCTCAAACGGCACCTCCCTTTACACGACCAGAGATCTTGCCTACCATGAATGGAAAGCCGAGCAAGCAGACCGCATAATCGATGTTTTCGGAGCTGACCACAAGTTGATTTCAGGCCAGCTCAGGGCTACCCTGAACGCAATCGGAATCAAAGAGCCTGAGGTCGTTATCTTCGAGTTCGTTTCCCTTCCCGAAGGCTCAATGAGCACCCGCCGCGGGCAGTTCATAAGTGCAGACGAGCTCTTTGACAGGGTTACGGAAGCTGCCCTTGAACAGGTTGAAATCCGCCGCCCTGAGACCTCTTACGAGTTCAAGAAACAGGTTGCGGAAATGGTAGGAATGGGTGCGGTAAGATACGATATAGTACGGGTTTCCCCTGAGAAATCCACGGTTTTCAACTGGAGAGAGGCTCTTGATTTTGAGAAGCAGGGCGCCCCCTATATCCAGTATTCCCACGCCCGCGCCTGCAGTATTCTTGAGAAGGCAAAAGAAGAAGCAGCCTGGGACCCCTCCGCAGAAATCGAGCCTGCTCTGCTGGTCGAGGATACTGAAATCGATTTGATCAAGAAGATGGCAATGTTTGACAGCATAATCGACCTTGGAGCCCGCGAACTCAAACCTTACGTGCTTGCGATCTATGCCCGCGAGCTCGCCGATGCTTTTAACCAGTTCTACCGCTTCGTCCCTGTAATTGCTGCCGAGGACGAAAAAGTCAGGGCTGCAAGACTTGCCCTTGTGGATTGTGCAAGGATCGTGCTTGCAAACTCGCTTGATACGCTTGGAATTGCAGCCCCCGAATCCATGTAAAGGATAAATTCGTATAAAAAGAGAAGAAGTTGAAGATAAAAATTAGAAAATAATCGATAATCTTCCCCGTTCTCTTTTTTCTTTTCCTGCCTTTTCTATCTTCTTTTCTTATTCTTTCCTAATTTATTCTCTATTTACCGTTTAGATGTGATTCAGGCGCTTTCCGGACGTCTTCTTAAGATACTGGCTGGTGAAATCCACCTGCCCATTTCCGTACGGAAAGCTTTGAGAAAAATATAAAATCTTTTGCAGCAAAAATGATAGTTTACAAAATGATAGTTTACAAAATTATAGTTTACAAGTACTGCTGCAGGATATTATGACCACGATAAATGAAGCTTTTCGGATGTTTTTGAATGAGCAGGAAGCCAGCTTGAAACCTGATGCCTTTCTGGATCTTGAAGACGTGATCCTTCTTTATGAGGAATTTTTGGAATTCAGTGCCGAAGATTCTTTTTCTGAGGAGGACAGAGAACTTTACAATGCCCGGCACGAACACGAAAATAAAAGTTACTGCGACATTTTCGGCCCTGAGCATCTCACCCCGTCCGGGATTAAGGACTTTCTCGATGATTACGTAGTTGAGGTCGGAGGAGGCAAGAAGTTCACGGGTACAGCTGCTAAAGTCCTTGAAAAATTCTTTGAATGGGCCCAGGAAAAAGGTTACATTGACGAGAAAGCCTTTGAAGTAAATAGCGAGTTTCTCCGGAGATACAAGAAAAGGTATTGAGTGTCTTAAAATTGGGCATCGAAAGGATATTTACAAATAAAATCTGCTTTTCACCTTTACTTTGGCATTTTTCATTCAAATTAATTCCAATACTTATAATACTTGATACTGTCTTACATAACAGGTATGCAGGACATTATTTTTATTGATGGAGGCAGCCTTCCCACGCCTGAAGGTATTACGAGGGAATGGGTAATGGCTGCGGCTCAGAATCGGGATGAGGACGAGAAACTTTTTTCCGTGGTAAGGGAGGCTTTCCGAAGGAAAATCGATGTGGGAATTCATGTCCCCACTTATCCTCAGTTCAGGGATATGATAAGGCAATTTCTGGACATCATCAAAGATGAGAAGAACTGTTATGAGCCTTACGTACTCAAAGAGGAAAATGCAAAAATCCTTGAGCTGGAGATAATTGACGAGGTTGCAAAACAGTACAGGGAAGAAACAGGAGAAACACTTGAAGTCAGGGTTTGTATTGCAGGCCCAACAGACCTGTACCTTCAGGCCTTCGGAGAAACGAATTATGTGGATGCGTATCATGTCCTTGCGCTGGATATCGAAGACTTCATAAAACAGGCGTTCGTGGCTGCGAAAAATTTCAAAATAAAGGTTATAGCCCTTGACGAGCCAAGCCTCGGGATAAATGACAGAATCCAGTTTTCTGACGCCGACATTGTCTCTGCGCTCACCGTTACTTCCGCCTATGCCAGAAAACAGGGGGCAGATATGGAAATTCACCTGCATTCCCCGTTAAAATACAAGCTCGTTTGCGAGACACCTATCAATGTTATAGGTTTTGAATATGCGGCAACTCCTTCCCACCTGAGCCTCCTGGATAAAAAAGTGCTCGAAGACTCAAATACCTTCGTCAGAGTCGGAGTTTCGAGAACTGACATTTCCAGTCTTATAGGCATCGTCAACGAAACATACGGGGTCAATGCCTGGAAAGACAGGGAGTACATGCAGAAAATCGTAACCGACCTGGAGACCCCTGAGGTCGTAAAAAAGAGGCTTGAAACAGCTTACTCCGCGCTTGGAGGCCGGATAAAGTATGCGAGCCCGGATTGCGGGCTGGCTTTCTGGCCGGATCAGGAACTTGCTTTCCAACTGCTTGGGAATACCGCAAAAGGCATTAATGAATTCAATGCAGAAAAGAAGAGACAGGAAGAGTAATTT
>CAZSVY010000135.1:0-5291 GCA_964610495.1 uncultured Methanosarcinales archaeon | reverse complement strand
TTACGACAGTAAATGGAATAAATTTAAAGATTTTGCTTTTTTAAATTTCCTCTTTCTCTAAATTGCGAAACAAGTCATTTTAAAGTATACGAAATAAGAATTCTGAATGACATTACTACGCAATTATCTGCATATACGATGGCTTACTACTCAATAAAAACAGTTCAATCGGTTAAAAGGGCTAAGAACAGCATAATTTAGAAGGGGATAATCTAAAACGGGATAACTCAGAACAGGATGACTCAAAACAGACAACTTTCTCTAAAAAGTGAAGCTATTTTTTAAAAGGCTCTCTCCTTGAAGCTAGATTTCCAGACACTCCTGATATGCCTTTTCTGGCAAATGCGGACTGGATATTTGGTTCAGGTAGTTTGATTCAGTTGATTCAGATAATTTGTCTTCCTGTTGCATGACTAAAGTGCCGCAGCTACGCTTCATTGTATTTAAAGCTTATGTATAAAATAAAATTTATGCTACAGCTTGTACTTTAAAAGTTTTGTATTATGGGCAGAATCCTGATCATTGCCGATAGCATAATAAATTAGCTTTGACTCAGAGTTACTGGATTGCCTGCCCATATCTACCAGTTACTTATTTAACTACCTGTGCTGGGAGTTACTCTGATCACTCCACCGTTCTCGTCCGTAGTGTCTGCAGCTGGAGTTTCCATTTCAGTTTCAGCTTCTTCTTCAGTTACAGCTTCTTCTTCAGTTACAGCTTCTTCTTCGGTTTCATTAACTTCCTCAGCCGGAGTCACTGCTACAACTGGAGTCTCTGCTACAACTGGAGTTTCGACTACTACTTCTTCAACTGGAGTTACAACTTCAACTTCAGTTACAGCCTCAACTTCAGTTACAACCTGCGCTGGAGTGCCTTCTTCAGCTGGAGTTACATCTTCTACTTCTTCAGCTGGAGTTCCTGCTTCTGGAGCCTCTTCTTCCTCACCAGCGCATCCTATTGCGAGGAATACGCCTAACAACACTATTAACACGACGAGTGCTTTTCTCATATTTTCCCTCCACTTAATTAATGTGTTTTATAATAGATGCTTTATAATTGATATTGGGGTTTTATAACAATTACTGCTAGATTCTGAACATTATTCTTCTTATCTATAGTACCTTAGTTGTCTGAAAATAGGGTCTTCAGCTAAATCAATATACTTCTTTCTTTTATATTTCTACGCCCCTCCTTAATTATGAAGTAAGGAGTTTCTAAAAGTAAAACCGTAGGAAACTATATTCAGACTTGTTAATAAATTAAAAAGTAAGTTTAAGCTTATTGACACGAAAAAGGATATAAAAAGGATATAGAATGATCTAAAAAAGTGAAATTGTTTTTAAATAGCTTTTTCGTTAAAGTGAAATTTTTTCGGTTATTCCCGTATTTCGAGCATCCAATCCATTTGCGTTTGTATACTTACTCTTCGCTGTTATTATTCCTATACTGTCTCGCATAAATCGAATACTGTAGAATTATCTTTTCGGCAAAGACTAATTTATGTTTCTTACTCTGGTTGCCAGATGAAATTCACAGCTACCAACTTATGCGTTTAAGAATTCGCATATAACATGCGAATTACACCATAAAGTTTCTAGACTAGAAGCAGAGTCTCGAGTTACCATTAAACAATTTAGTAATTATTGCCAGGAGTTTCTTTGACTATAGTGGTACTAGTTCTAGTAGTATTATTCCCTTCTATAACTGTCCTCACTGCAGTAGTGTTGTTACCCTGTATAGCGGTCCCAGTTATATTAGTGTCGTTACCCTCTATAGTGGTTCTGGTTGCTCCTGTAACCGGAGTTACTTCCTCAACCGGAGTTACAGCTTCAACTGGAGTTACCGCTTCAACTGGAGTTACAGCTTCTGGAGCCTCCTCACCTTCCTCACCGGCGCATCCTATTGCGAGGAATACGCCTAACAACACTATTAACATGACGAGTACTTTTTTCATATTTTCCCTCCACTTAATTTATATGGTTTATAATTGATGCGTTTTGTAATCTATGCATTTTATAATATACGCTTTATAATTGAAATTGGGGTTTTATAACAATTACTGCTAAATTCTGAACATAATTCTTCTTAAGCCGCGAAAATCTGGTCATAATTTAGGACATTTCTCTCTTACCGGAGCTTCGAAATATACTCATTCTAAATAGATTTAAACTGAAAATCTTTATTGTCTGCTCGATTTCCTTAAGTTATAATACCGGGAATTCCAATATTGTTTAATGACTCTTAAATGACTTTTCGGGGGGAAGTCATGAAAATAAAATCCGTTAATCCTTATACTGAAGAGGTAAACTGGACATATGACTCATTTTCTTTCGGGGAATGCGAGGCCAGGATTGAAAATTCCAGGGCTGCTTTTTCCGGGTGGAGTTCATTGTCTGTTGAGGAAAGGACAAAATACTTTTCAAGGGCCGGGGAGGTCCTTCGGCGAAATACCGAGATCTATGCCGAAATTATTACGAAGGAAATGGGAAAACCTATCCGGCAGTCGAGAAACGAAGTTCAGAAATGCGCCCGGCTCTGTGATTATTATGCGGAAAACGCGGCAGGATTATTGAAAGATGAAGTTGTGGATACAGACGCTGAGAAAAGTTATGTGACCTTCGAGCCCCTGGGAGTGATTTTCGGGATTATGCCCTGGAATTTCCCTTTCTGGCAGGTTTTCAGGTTTGCAGTGCCCGCAATCTGTGCAGGCAATGTCTGTGTGTTTAAACATGCCTCCAATGTGCCCGGGTCGGCGCTGGAGATTGAAAAAATCTTTCTTGAGGCCGGGATTCCGGAAAATGTTTTCAATACTCTTTTAATTGACCCGAAGACTGCCATGCAGATTCTCAAAGAAGAACTTGTGGATGGGATTTCGCTTACCGGCAGTATAGGTGCAGGCTCGGAAATCGGGAAACTTGCAGGAAGAGGCATCAAGCCTTCAGTACTCGAACTCGGCGGCTCGGACCCTTTTATAGTGCTTGAAGATGCCGACCTCGAGAGAGCTGCACAGGCAGCCGTAAAGTCCCGCTTCCTGAATGCCGGGCAGAGCTGCATCGCTGCCAAGCGGCTCATCACCGTAGAGGACGTTGTTGTGGATTTTATCGAGGCATTTGAACTCAAAGTGCAGGAACTGAAACTCGGGGATCCTATGGATGAGGAAACCGATCTCGGGCCTCTTGCGAAGAAAGAATTTGTCGATAGTCTTGAAAAAGTCCTGAAAGACGCGAAAAAGAAAGGTGCCGAACCCCATATTTACGGAAAAAAGCCTGAAAAAGGCTTTTTCTTCAGTCCTGTTATTATTCCTGCAGCCAGTACCGAGATGGAAGTATGCAGGACTGAGGTTTTCGGGCCTATTGCCCCGGTAATTACTGTAAAGGATGAGAACGAGGCCGTGGAAATTGCAAACTCCACGCAGTATGGGCTCGGAGCCAAGCTCTGGTCTCAAGACCTGGATAGGGCCGAAAGGCTGGCAAAAAGAATAAAGTCCGGATCCGTATCTATCAACGGAATGGTCAAATCCGATCCGAGGCTGCCTTTTGGTGGGGTAAAGAAATCCGGAGTAGGGCGGGAACTTTCCCAGTACGGGCTCAGGGAATTTGTGAATATAAAGACTGTCGTTGTTAATTCATAAAGAGGGGTTTTAACGTCTATATTGCGCTTTAAGGTCTATATTGCTATACTATAATCATACACTCAATAGTTTAAGGGGGAAGTGTGTTGTCTGAGTTAACCGAGCAGGATGTAATGTCCAGATTAATTAAGCTGGAACAGAAAATGAACGATCTGGATAGGGGTGCAGATGCTCTGATAGATGAATTGGAGAGTCTGGAAGCGGTAGCCAGAGAATTAAAGCTGACATATTCCGTCGAGAAATTCGATGAATTTATCGAAGAGGTAGGGCAAATTAAAGAAGATTTAAGCTGCAAGTTGTCGGATGAAATCGAAAATGAGCAGATGAGGGAACTGGTAGAGGCAAGGATGAAAACCGTACCAGCGGATATCGAAATTCTAAGAAATGAATATAATTCTGCCCGCGATAAACTTGCAGAGGTAAGAGACGAAATAAGAAAAAGTAGATCGAGTAAGTCGGATTAAGTGTTACCGGACTTAAGCGGTTGAAGTATTTTTTATGTGAAGGCAAGTTTCTTAACTTGTATCAGGGGATTGAGAGAACGAATAGAAGACCTGAGAAAACAATAGATTTGATGAGTGACCAATTAAGCCGGAAGGATGACCAGATAAGCCAGCTTAATGAAGTCACACAAAAACAGGCTGTGTTCATATTCAGAGCTTAATTCAGGAGAGTATTGATCAGCTTTTCAAGTTCATTTCTATCAACTAAATCAATAAAGTTCGCTTCAGCTAATTGTCTGGCGGAATTGGTGAAGTAACTATTTGTAACTACTATACCCTCGGTGCATTTGTAAAAGCCTTTTGCAGCTACAACTTCCTGTACTGCACTGTTTGAAACCTTACCCGAGTATCGTTTGACCTGAACAGCAGTCCTTGTCTTTTCTTTTGATGTTAGAATAAGATCTGCACCCTGATCACCTGATAATGGAGTGTGATAAACTGAATATCCTAACTGTTCATAAACGTGTTTCATAAATTCTTCAAATCTGTATCCATCCATTTCATCGATTTCGGCTAATGTGCTTAATGCGGGTTTTGATGGGTAGTTTCTAGGCAGCTGTTTTATTAACCTATACAGTAAGCGCATCGAGAAACTAAAAAGTAGCCAGATTGATTTCAGTGAGTAAATTGAAAAACTAAACAGTAGCTTAATTGGTTTTACGAAAGGATATAGCACAATCTTAAATATTCCAGTAACAAAGCGATGTTCTTTTCTTCGTTTTCCTATCTTTCTCTTTTTCATCAATGTACTTCCTTCTGTTTTTAAGAGTCTGCCGACAAGTCCGTAAGATGTTAAAAAATCACAACAGGTCTATAATCTCAGAGTATCCTTTCCGGTTTTGCATATTGCATATTGTAAAAATTACAGTAGATTTCCACTGATTCCCACTTTTCGGATAGGCTCTAAATAGCCGGGCGACTTTCGGTTTTCATGAAATCCTTGAACTTCATGCAAATTTCGGCCAGCATTTCCCTTTACTTGTGTATGATATTTGCATGGTGTAATACCGCAAATTTCTCTAGCGAAAGGCAATTCAAATTTGAGGGCAACTTACCAATTAAAAGAACAACTTAATATAAATATAATGTCGTTAGAAATGACGATTTTCAATGCCAAACTCAATTGTTCTGTAGCGAGTAAGAATTGAAGACCTGAA